>DDBM01000052.1:0-1918 GCA_002333125.1 Moraxellaceae bacterium UBA2032
AATAAAGGCGTAGATGCTGCCATGACTGCTATCGAAATGGTTTCCTTGTTAAAGGCGATATAATGCAAGCTCATCCTAACAAAACTCAAGCCAAAAACACGCCAGCCGCGCGCCATAAAGCGCGTCGTTTTGCGTTGCAAGGTTTGTATGAATGGCAACTCTCGGGTAATGTCCCCTTCGAAATCGAAGCGCGTTACCGTGTCGAAAATGCCATGCACAAAGTCGATTTGGCGTATTTTCATGAATTGTTGCATCAAGGTGTGGCGCGTGCGCGTGAGCTAGATGCCGCTTATGCGCCATTTTTAGACCGAAAAGCCAGCCGTATTGACCCCGTTGAACTCAGTATTTTACGCATTGGAACTTATGAGTTATTACATCATATCGAAATTCCATACCGTATTATTTTAAATGAAGCGGTAGAGTTGGCTAAAGACTTTGGTGCAACTGACTCGTATAAGTACATTAATAGTATTTTAGACGAGTTGGCTAAAACGGCGCGTAAAGCAGAAAAAGAGGCTTAGTCGTGTTAGTGGTCAAGTTGTAATGTTCCCTCTCCCATTGGGAGAGGGTTAGGGTGAGGGCAAAGATGAGAATATTTCATCAAGATTTTCTGTTAAAACACCTCACCCCAGCCCTCTCCTTAAAGGAGAGGGGGAATTGCCTTTTAGTCGCTATTTCTCATCACATCAAATAACTTATGCCCTCCGAATTTCAACTTATTAATCAATATTTTAAACAACGTGGCTCACATCAAGGTGTCATGCTAGGCATAGGTGACGATGCTGCTTTACTCAACGTTCCTCAAGGCGAAGTGTTAGTTGCTACCACCGATACCTTTATTTCGGGGCGACACTTTCCTAAAGATACCCATCCCTTTGCCATTGGTCATAAAGCTTTAGCGGTTAATTTGTCCGATTTAGCCGCGATGGGTGCAACTCCTCGTTGGGCTTTGTTGGCCATTACTTTACCCACCGCTAATGAGTTTTTTATTCAAGAATTTGCCAATGGCTTGTTTAATTTGGCCAATCAACATCGGGTGGCTTTAGTGGGTGGCGACACCACCAAAGGCTCAGAGTTAAGTATTACCATTACCGCATTAGGCACTGTGTCTATAGGTCAAGCACTAAGGCGTGATGGCGCACAAGTGGGTGATGGTATTTATGTTTCAAATACGGTGGGGGATGCAGGTTTAGGGCTAAAGGTAGCCTTGCAGCAATTAGACGGCATTCATCTTTCAAGCGAACAACAAGCCTTTTATAAAGCGCGTTTAGATTTTCCCCAACCACGTATTGCCTTAGGTTTGGCATTGCGCGGATTAGCATCGGCTTGTTTAGATGTTTCTGATGGTTTAGCTCAAGATTTAGGCCATATTTTACAAGCCTCTGGTGTGGGTGCAGAGTTACAACTAGAGCATTTGCCTTTGTCGGAGGCATTACGCATGTTACCCTTTGAGCAAGCGTGTGCGTTAGCTTTGTGTTCGGGTGATGACTATGAGCTATGNNTTTGTTTTTGTTGGAGATTGTAGGTTGATGTTAGAACTAAGCACTATTACTCAATGGTTATCGAGTCATATTATTCCTTGGGGTGTCAATATCACCTTAGCCTTACTGATTTTTTTGGTAGGACGTATAGGCATTAAATGGGCAATCAAGTTGCTTGATAAAGTATTAGTACGCGCTAATGTAGATGCTATTTTAATTAATTTTATTAATGCGATTGTTCATGCCGTGTTGTTGCTGTTTGTGGTAGTTGCCTCGCTTAATAAATTAGGGGTAGACACCACATCTTTGGTGGCCTTATTGGGTGCCGCAGGTTTGGCGATTGGTTTATCTTTGCAAGGCTCATTACAAAATTTTGCCGCAGGGGTAATGTTACTTATTTTTAGACCCTTTAAAGCAGGTGATATGATTGAAGCAGG
>DDBM01000052.1:1986-8851 GCA_002333125.1 Moraxellaceae bacterium UBA2032
GATAGTAGTGTTAATTTTGTGGTGCGACCTTGGGTAAAAACATCCGATTATTGGGCGGTATTTTATGAAATTACCGAACAGGTAAAGTTACGGTTTGACGAAGAAGGTATCGAAATTCCCTTTCCACAAATGGATATTCATATTCAAAAGGCAGATTAATACTGCTTCTACCAGAGAAATGTTATGGCGCAATATCCTATTAAAAACCCGATTATCTTTTTGGCCTTTGGTTTAGGCTCAGGATTATCACCTAAAGCACCGGGTACGGCAGGTTCGGCCTTGTCGTTGGTTTTTTTTCCGTTGCTGTGTATGTTGGGTTTATGGGGTAGTGTGGCTTTTATTGTTATAGCAACACTGTTTGGCTTTTGGTTATGTGGTAAAGCCGCTGATATTTTAAAAGTACATGACCACGCCGCCATTGTTTGGGATGAGTTTGTAGGGCAATGGATTGCTTTATTGCCTTTATTAGCGAGTGCGGCATGGAATGCTCAAACCTATTTGGGCGTGATATTGGCTTTTGTTTTATTTAGATTTTTTGATATTTTAAAACCGTGGCCTATTTCGTGGTGTGATAAGCACTTAGAAGGCGGTTTTGGTATTATGGTCGATGACTTATTGGCAGGTATTGCCGCTGGAGGCATAGTGTGGTTTATCGTCAGCAAAAATTGGCTTGCCTCTTTGGTGTAATCCTTGGCGCATCATGTAACAGCTTTGCATTAGAAGTTAAGGTGTTGGGGCTATTTGGTGACCGCGCTTTTATTAAAGTCGATGGCAAAAGTGCGGTTATTAAAATTGGACAACAGTTTCAACAGGTGGAGTTAGTGGCATTAACGCCGCAACAGGCCACTTTAAAAATAGAAGCTAAAGACATTGTATTGGTAGCGGGGCAAGAGTATATCTCTGAACCTGTCATTATTAATGAGCCACCCAAAATTGAGGTTGTNNTCTCTATGACACGTAAAGATGCCCAGCGTTTAGGTATAGATTTTAGGCTTAAAGGCAAAGAAGGTGTGAGTGGTACAGCCAATGGCGTAGTCAAAAACTGGCAAGTCATGTTAGATACCGTCAAAGTCGGTACAATTAGTTTACGTTACGTTGAAGCCTCAATTCGTGATAGTGAGGACAACATGCCAATACTCTTAGGAATGAGTTTTTTAAAGCGTGTTAAACTGGAGCAATCTAATCAGCGGATGACATTAACGGCAAAATAAATGGACTGATGTATTGCGCTGCGATAACCGCGTAAGTCCTAATAGGTTGTATTTTAAAAAAATGCCCCTATTTTGTGAGCGTAAATCTTATTTAGAGAGTTTAATCGCGTGTCAATCAACTTTATAGCCTCTTCTAAACTGCCAACTAAACATGGCGATTTTTTGATTCATGCCTTTGAAGAANNTATGCTTTACAAGACCAAGGCGCAGACACCGTTGAAGCCAACGAACAATTGGGTTTTGCACCCGACTTACGCGAATATGATATGTGTGAAGTGATGCTTAAACATTTAGGTATCAGCCACGTGCGTTTAATGACCAATAACCCGCTTAAAGTCGCAGCACTGCAACAACACGGCATTCAAGTGGTAGAGCGTGTACCCTTAATGACGGGGCGTAATCCTCATAATGACCAATATTTAGACACCAAAGAAGAAAAAATGGGTCATTTGTTTTAGGGATAGTTAATGTTTTGATTTAGCCCTCACCCCAACCCTCTCCCGAAGGGCGAGGGAGTCCTCTCTCNNAGAGCTAGAGTGAGGGAGAAACAAGGTAATATGTTCAAAATACACTTTATACTAAAACGTCAACACACCCTAATTTCAATAATATTTGACACATCTGCTATTAAGGGTGAAACTAGGAATGATTCTTATTTATATTTGAGTTAAAGTTACCGTGCGTTTGTCCCAGTTAGTCAAAAATAAGCCTGCCATTGTATCCTCAGTCCAAAAACACACCGAGTCAGACCCGATTGCTCAACGTTTAAGTGAGTTGGGTTTTGTTAAAGGCGAAACGGTACGTTTAATTAGCAAAGCACCCTTTGGCGGAGACCCGATTTTAGTCCAAGTGGGTTTTACCCGTTTTGCCTTACGTTTATGCGAGGCTGAGCGTGTTGTTATAGAGGAGCAGCAGCTATGAATGCCGCGATTCAACATATTGCACTTGTAGGTAATCCTAATTGTGGTAAAACCTCGTTATTTAATCAGCTTACAGGTGCGCGGCAAAAAGTTGCTAACTACGCAGGCGTAACCGTTGAGCGTAAAGAAGGTTTTATTAGTTTACCTTCAGGGCGGCGTTTGCGTGTCCTCGACTTACCCGGTGCTTATAGTTTAGANNGTACAGCGTTTAGGCAGACCCATGTTGTTGGTGTTAAATATGATGGACGATGCCAAACGTCGCGGCATCGAAATTAACACCCAAAAACTGGCACAACATTTAGGTATTAAGGTCATAGAAACGGTGGCGGTAAAACGTCACGGACTCGATAAACTGTTATCTGCGTTAGATGAGCAAGTGCCTAACTTAGCCCATGTCCCCAATCTTGAAACCGATATTCACACTCAAGTACGCGCTATTTTGGCCGACACAGTGGTTATGCCAACGCTAACCGACCAACGCGATGATGTTTTAGACAGCGTGTTGCTGCACCCTGTCTGGGGTTTAGCCATTTTGGGTGTGTTAATGTTTTTTATGTTTCAGGCGGTGTTTGCATGGGCAGCTCCGTTAATGGACGGTGTCGAAATCGGCATGGCATGGCTTAGTGACTTTATTGGTCATCATTTAAGTGATGGTTTGCTTAAAAGTTTATTGGTAGATGCGGTCTTGGCTGGTGTTGGTGGCGTATTAGTTTTTTTACCGCAAATTTTGATTTTGTTTTTATTTATTTTGTCTTTAGAAGAGTCGGGTTATTTNNACCGTTTAATGTTTAAAGCAGGTTTAACAGGCCGAGCGTTTATTCCTTTGTTATCGAGTTTTGCTTGTGCCGTACCGGGTATTATGGCAACGCGTAGTATTAGCGACCCGCGTGACCGCTTGACCACGATTATGGTTGCGCCGTTAATGACATGCTCGGCACGTTTGCCTGTGTATGCTTTATTAATAGGTGCATTTATTCCTGCAAAAACAGTGCTTGGCTTGTTTAATTTACAAGGCTTAGTGTTATTTGCCTTGTATGGTGGTGGCATTGTTTCGGCTTTAGTCGTAGCAACGGTGATGAAGTATTTTAGGCGTGATAAAAGTGAACACACTTTGTTGTTAGAGTTGCCGAGTTATCGTCTGCCCGATTGGCGCAATGTGGCTTTAGGTTTATACGAACGTGCCGCGATTTTTATTAAGCGAGTTGGCGGTATTATTTTGGCGTTAACCGTGTTGTTGTGGGTGTTATTAACCTTTCCTCATGCGCCACAAAATGCCACGCTACCTGCGATTGATTACAGTTTTGCAGGACAAATGGGTCATGCGATGGTATTTATTTTTGCCCCTATTGGTTTTACATGGCAAATTTGTATTGCACTAATTCCTGCAATGGCAGCACGAGAAGTGGTGGTTTCGGCTTTAGGTACAGTATATGCCATTGCAGGTAATGACGAGGTGATTGCCGAGCAATTAGGCTCGATGGTGGCTACACAATGGTCATTAGCAACGGCTTTATCGTTGTTAATATGGTTTGTGTTTGCACCGCAATGTTTGGCTACTTTAGCCACTGTAAAGCGCGAGACAGGCTCTTGGCGTATGGTCGGCATTATGACTTTTTATTTATTTGCCTTGGCCTACTTAGCTTCTTTTATTACTTATCGTGTAGTGGTGACTTTATCATGAACGAATTTATTCAAAGTGGTATTGTATATTTAGTCATTGTGTGGAGTGTGTGGGTGACGTTGCGCCGTTACGCACCCAGTTTAATACACGTGCCACAACAACACCTTGCCACATGGTTAAGCCATCAAGGTTTTACTAAAGCAGGGCAGTATTTTACACCACAACCAAATAGCGGTGGCTGTGATAGTGGCTGTGGCTCGTGTAAAACAGGTTGTGCTACACCAGTCGAGCAAGTACAAGTGGTGAAGTGGAGGAAATAACCGCAAGTTCAAACACTCAATAAACCTTAGAAGTATGTTATCTTTGACCTAGCGATATTTGCGGTTAAGGAAAGTATATTATGTCTAAGGTTGCCAAAATTGTAGCAATCATTGTTGCTAGCTTATTAACACTCGTTTTAGCTTTTGTGGGTTTTATTTTATTTGTTATCGACCCTAACGATTACAAAACCGAAATTTATAGTGTGGTTAAAGACAAAACAGACATGGACTTAGCTATTAATGAGCGCATTGAATGGCAATTATGGCCAAACGTTGGCTTAAAGCTTGGTAAAGTCACACTCACCGACACCGCAGCAAAGCAAACCTTAGTTGCCATTAATCAGGCATCTGTTAGCGTACAGGTGATGCCCTTACTCTCTAAAAAAATTGCCATTGACTCGGTTAATTTAGATGGCGCACAGCTGAGCTTTATTCAATATACCGATGGCAAAACCAGTTGGGATACCTTACTTAATAAACTTAAAAATCAACCCGAAGAAGAATCCGAAAAAATTGAATTTAATGTTAGTTTATTAAATATTAGCAACAGTGCCTTAGCCTTTAAGGACGAAAAAACCAATACTCAAGGTCAACTCGAACAACTCTTAGTACAAGCCACCAATATTGATCTTACTAAAGCCTTTCCTGTACGCATTAAATTTAGCTATAGTCAAAAAGATGGGCAAGGCAAAACCCTGATTGCCGACAACGACTTAAATACCACTATACAACTTAATCA
Source organism: Moraxellaceae bacterium UBA2032 (assembly GCA_002333125.1). Classification (GTDB taxonomy): domain Bacteria; phylum Pseudomonadota; class Gammaproteobacteria; order Pseudomonadales; family Moraxellaceae; genus Agitococcus. Next base: position 6,798 of record DDBM01000052.1, read on the forward strand.
AGACGCACAAATTTATACCTTAAAAGGCTTTACAGCACGGAGCCATCTGCAAGGTACCTTGTTGCCAGCCCCAATGGTGCTTGATGTTAAAGCCGACATGATTGCCGATATGCTACAAGAGCAACACCAAATAGATAACTTAAATTTAAGCCTTGATTATCAAGACCCTAAATTAAAATCGCCTGCCCATGTGCAAATGACGGCCAATATTTTGGCAAAAATGAAGCCACAATTAATTAATGTTGCCGCTTTAAAACTTAATGCCAGTTACCCACAAGCCAGTTTAAAATCACCAGCAACTATTAACGTTCAAGGTGATATTACGGCCGATTTAGCGGCACAACAAGTCAACATGCCAAATTTGTTAGTCGAGGCAAACTATCCTGATGCAGCACGTCCTACACCTATTACTGCGACGCTTAAAAGTGTAGTCAATGCCAATTTAAAAACAGGTGCATTAACGCTGTCGCCTTTAGATTTACAAGCCAATATAAGTGACAAAGCCTTTCCTAAAGTCATGCCTATTCATTTAACAGCCCCTATTACGGCTAATTTTAAAGAAGGTAAAATTGCCCTTAATGGCTTTAGCTTAGATGCCTTGGCCATTAAAACCACAGGTCAATTACAAGCCAGTTTGCCTGCCTTAGCGGCTAATGCAGCACCAAATACACCCACCACACAAGGCATGAGCATGACAGGTAATATCAATACCTCATCCTTTAATTTACGTCAGTTAATGCAAACTTTAGGCATGAAAGCCCCTGCCATGAAAAATGCCGACACCTTAAAAACAGTGAGTGTAAGTAGTCAAATTAGCGGTATAGAACAAGCAGTCTTACTTAAAGGGCTAAAAGTACAATTAGATGGCAGTACTTTAACAGGCGAAGCTGGTTTGAGTGATATTAATAAAAATCAAAAAGTCATGGCGCGTTTGGCCTTAGATAAAATAAACGTAGATGACTATTTGCCTCCCACCGACCCCAACGCCAAACCTAGTACAGGCGGTTTATTACCGATTGAATTACTAAAACAGCAAAACTTAGATGTAGCGTTAAGTATTGGCGCATTAACAGTAATGGATTATCCCATTAAACAATTTCAGGTGAGTGCCATCGCTAATGGTGGCTTAGTACAAGTGAGTAAATTAAGCGGTAGTATTTATAACGGCACCTTTAATTTACCCAGCACCATTGATGTACGTGGCAAAGAGCCAGTATTAAGCGTTGCGCCTAATATCAATCAAATCGAAATTGCTAATTTGGCCAAACAATTTACTAAGCAAGATTTATTAACAGGTAAAGCTACTTATCAAGGTAAAGTGCAAATGATGGGTAATTCTGTACCAGCATGGACGAGCTCATTAACGGGTAATAGCTCAATTAAATTTGATAATGGCGTGTTAAAAGGCGTAAACATGATGCAGTTGGTGCTTAATGAGATGGGTAAATACCAAGCCTTGTTACCGTATTTAACAGGTAAAAATGCCGACACCATTGCCAGCAAACAAAACGACACCCAAATTGCGAGCTTTGTGGGCGAAGCAGAAATTAAAAATGGCCTAGTGCAAACCAAAGCACTTAATGCCGATTTACGTAAAGCTAAAATTGATGGTAGCGGTACGTTTAATTTGGTGACGATGGATGTGGACTACAATATTAAGTTGCAGCTAAGCAAAGATGCAGTGAGTGATAATGTCGCGCAATATCCGTTTCCTATTCGTTGTAAAGGTAATATCAGCAAGCCTGCCTCTTTGTGTAATGTAGATAGCCGTGCTGTCAAAGATATAGCTACCAATGCTTTGCTAAATAGCGAAAAAGCGCAAAAACTCAAAGCCGAATTAGAAGCTAAAAAAACTGAAGCACAAGCCAAAGCCCAAGAAAAACTAAATGAAGCCTTGCAAAAAAATGGCGTTAAATTAGGTGAAGAAGGCCAAAAAGCCGCAGAGCAAATTAATAAGCAGCTTGGCGATAAAATTGGTAACCAATTAAACAAGTTGTTTAAACGCGAATGAATAGTTTTTCTCAACACGTTTTAACATGGTTTGATGTACATGG
>DDBM01000052.1:8934-24018 GCA_002333125.1 Moraxellaceae bacterium UBA2032
AAAGGGGTAGGGCGTTCAACCGCAGGCGCGATTTTAGCCTTAGGTTGGCAGCAACGCGGCGTGATTATGGACGGCAACGTCAAGCGGGTCTTGAGCCGCCATTTTGCCATAGCAGGCGATAGCAGTAGCGCGTTCGTGCAGCAACAGTTATGGGCATTAGCCGAGCAGCTCACCCCACATACGCGAGTTGCAGCCTATACCCAAGCGATGATGGATTTAGGCGCAACCTTATGTACCCGTAGCAAACCTTTATGTTTATATTGCCCTGTTCAAAAAACATGTCAGGCGTATGCTTTGGGTACGCCTACTGCCTTTCCACAAAAAAAAGCAGCTAAAGAGCTGCCTACCAAATATGCTTATTTTTTAATAATCAAAAATGCACAAGATGAGTTGTTATGGCTTAAACGGCCACCGACAGGTATTTGGGGTGGATTATGGTGTTTGCCTCAAGTAGAGGCGCAAAACTTACAACAGTTAAGTGAGGTGTTGCAACAAGATTGGGGTATTAAAGAGCCTCAAACACATAACTTAACTTCGTTTAGACACACGTTTAGTCATTATCATTTGCAAGTACAGCCAGTACAAATTACAGGACAAGTGAGTTTAATTAAAGAGCAGCAAAGCCAATGGAAAACACCACAAGCCGCCTCGCAGTCTTTGGGTTTACCTCAAGCGATGTCAAAAATTTTAGAAATGCTAGGGTAGTAACTCATCATAAGTAACGTATCTATGTCGTCCAATTTCTTTGGCTTTATATAAAGCAACATCGGCCTGATGCACCAAATTAGCCACATCTAAGTTAGGTGTAGCAATCATGGTTATTACCCCGACGCTAATACTAACATGTGGCACAACATCGGATTGTTGATGTGCTATTTTTAAGGCATCTACCGCTTCAATCATCCGTTGCGCCACCTCAATGCCACCTGCGGCTTTGGTGCTAGGCAATAAAATAACAAACTCTTCGCCACCATACCGCGCCACAATATCAGAAGACCTTAATACAGCGGCTCTGAGTGTTTGGCCAATTTTTCTTAAACAGTCATCACCTGCACTATGACCATAATAATCATTAAAGCGTTTAAAAAAATCAACATCAATTAATAATAGTGTCAGTGGTTGTTTATCGCGTAAAGCTCTGTCCCATTCTTTACGTGCCAACTCATCAAAACTGCGCCGATTAGCAATGCCTGTTAAGGCATCTTCATGGGCAATGCGATCTAATTCTTTATTAAGTTTAACTAACTCTTCGGAGTGATGATCTAATAATAAACCTTGTAAAAAAGCTAAACGCTCATGCCATTCACTAATCGCTGTTAGGGCAACCACCACACAGCAATACAAAATATAATAATTAGAAAACTTAATATAATTAATATGCAAACCAATCCAGTTAGCATATACGGTACTAACGACGCCTGAAACAACTAAAATAGCAACAAATAATGGCAAAACAAAACGTAGGCCAAAGGCCATTAAAATAATTGCCATCATTAAATGATAAATTACTAAATCGCTATAGTCGTTTTCGTAACGTAATGATAAAAATATAATATGATGTAAAACAAAAACGGCACAGGGAGCCATAAAATAGTAAAAATTATGACGTACTATTTTGATAAAGGGAGAAAATAAAATAAAGACAATAGCCGCGCTTAAAGGAATATACGTTTCTTTAATAATTTGATAGTTATTATCTAAAACAATATCTTTAAAGAAAAAAGTTACATTAGCAACAATGACTAAAAATAAAACGATTAGCAAATAGCGGCCTGTATTAATAAAAGCTTGACTTTCGGCGGCACGTTTGGCAACAAACTGTTTTTCTAGCACACTGGGAAATAAAAAAATCAGCTTTTTTTGAGAGAGTATTTTATTTATATAACTAAACAACTCAGGCATTTGTTGTTGCGACTCACCTTGATATGGTTGTTTTAACATATAGCGTAGTCTTAATGTTTAAAGTGAAAATTGCTTTGTGCTGAAGGCTCCATGTAGTGTTTAAAACAATGTCGTCCTGATGTTTTGGCTTTATATAATGCGGCATCGGCATTTTCTATAAACAAGGCAATGTTGTTTTTATCAGTAGGAAGCATAGTGCAAATACCAATGCTGACCGTCACATGATAAGAAACCAAAGAGCGTTTGTGCGGAATAGCCATACTATCTACGGTTCTTAAAATACGTTCAGCGACTTCTTCTGCACCCAAGCCATCGGTTGTAGGTAATAACACCACAAATTCTTCACCGCCATAACGTGCGGTAAGGTCAGCAGGACGTAACACGGCTTTTTTTATAGCACTAGAAATTTGGCGTAAACAGTCATCACCTGCTGTGTGGCCATAGGTATCGTTATAGAGTTTAAAATGGTCAACATCCATAAACAGTAACGAAATAGGCTGCTCTTCGCGTCTGGCTCTATCCCATTCAATAACAACTGTATCATCAAAGGCACGACGATTAGCTAAACCCGATAAAGCATCTTCACGAGCAATAGTAATTAAGTGACGATTAATGCGTGATAATTCGTGAGATTTTACTTCGACTAATACTTCATTTAAAAAGCTTAAGCGTTCGCGGCGTTCAATAAAAAAAGCAATATTAACTAATACAACACCAATTAATACAAAGCTATGTAAAGCAGGTAATAAAGGATAGGCCAGCTATTAATAAAAGCCGTGGCATAGGCCATTAGACCGCTACAAACCAAAATAAGTAAAGACTTTTGCCATAATAAACGCAGACTATTAACGGCAATAATCATGGCAATCACAATGTTATAAGACGCATATAAGCCAGACTCATTATCGGCATGAGCGACACTACCCACTAACAGTTGATACAGCAGTAGAGTGATGGCGGGCGCAACCACATATTGATGCATAAAGTGATGCGTTTTAGGTAAAAAAGCACAAACGATACTAAAGGCGATAAATAAAGCTGCACTAACAAAAGCACTTTGCCAAATAATATATGTGTTATCAGTAAAGATATGCGGAAAATGTTGATAAGTACTGACTAAAATAACCACGTATAACAACAGCCATAAAAAGCTAGCCACTTTAAAGATTTGGCTAAACTCAAGGTTACGTTTGGCTAAAAAAGCAGTTTCGATGTCGTGTCTAAAACTAACAAATAAAGGTTTTGTGTAGAGTAAATTTTGTGCAAATGTACCCACCGAGTTGTCTTGAGACAAATCGTTTAATAAAGAGCGTAAACGGCTCTCTGGGGTTAAGCTGCTCATATAAACAAAACACTAAGCATTATCTAATTTAAACCTCCATTTGATACTGGTGTCGGCCATTCTCTTTGGCTTTGTATAGTGCAGAGTCTGCTTTTGCCAAAAATTCGGTTAAGGTGGTTTGTTTTTGTGGCACAGTAAAGGTAATGCCAATACTCAAGGTCACGTGTGGCGCAGTTTTAGAGCGACTATGCGGTAAAGCCAAGGCATCAATATGCTTAATAATTCGCTGTGCTACGTCAATTGCCCCATCGACATTGGTATTTGGTAATAACACCACAAATTCTTCACCACCATAACGTGCTGCTAAATCGGCAGGGCGACGCAAGGCTTGCTTGAGTGTTTGTGCGACACGTCTTAAACATACGTCGCCTATATTATGACCATAAGTATCGTTGTAGAGTTTAAAAAAGTCCACATCCATATAGAGTAATGCAATACTTTGTTGCTCTCTTTTTGCGCGTTCCCATTCTTGATTTAAGGCATCATCAAAGGCACGGCGGTTTGCTAATGTGGTTAATGGGTCTTCTCTGGATATTCTATCTAAGGCTCTATTGAGTCGGTCTAATTCTACGGTTTGATGTGCAACCAATAACTCTTGCAAAAAAGCAAAGCGTTCTTGACGTTCAATAAGTGCCACAATAATGAGGGTAATAAATGAACCTAAACCATAAAAATGCGCAAACTTAAACCAGTCAATGTTCCAATTTAAGCTCACGGTGGTTAATACGGTTAAAATGGCGGCTAAACAAACAATTAATAGGCATACAGGAAACTGTACCCGCAGCCCAAAACTAATAATGGTGACAATAATCATCACATCATAAGCGGCATGTTGGGCTAATAAGGGGTCATAGGAGGTAAGGCTGGCTAATATCACGCAAAATAAAATAAGGCTACTCACAGGCGTAGCAAGCCATTGATAGTGATGCCTAAAAAAAGGCAGGTCTGCTAAAGCCATAACCAATAGTAATAATAAACCAATAGGGGTTAACACATATTTAAAAATAAATAAGTCATTTCCCATAACAGCTTCTGGAAAGGCAACAATAGCAATAGCAGCAATGATGGCGTATAACACCAAAAATAGCATTTTACCTACAGAAAGCAGGCGGCGATACTCTTCGGCACGTTTAGCATAAAAACGGACTTCGATATCATTTTCAAAATAAAAAAGTAACGGGCGTTCTTGTAATAATTGATGAATATAGGCCAACGTTTTTGCTGAAATGAGTTGCGGTAATGATTCACCGTCTGATGAGTTAGATGACTTATGCGTATTTGACACCACAATAGCTTCCTATATTGTACGCACGAAATAACAATGGGCGTATTTTGCAAGAGAAAATCTCGTAGCATTGCCGATGAATAGCGTAATATTAAATCGAGCCTGCTAAATACGAATAGGGACATTATCTTATTGTAATTTATCTAGACCACGAGTCTATTGCGCCATATTTTATAGGGTTTTGTCGCGCCTATCTGACGAGTGGTATCTAATCCCCGATTATCGCTAAGGGTTGACTAAAAATAAAGCACCTTTTTTGTAATTACTCTCATTTTTTGTTGAGATATGAAGCATTGTTGGTGTTTTTTGGTTGTTATTGCTACGGTTGTGTGTTTTTTGAACTAACGTTATGGGGATGACTAAGGTACAATAGCCATGCTGTTTTTTTGAGTCTTGTTTATCATGTCTGCGTTATCTTCTGTGTCTGTTTCTACCATTAAGCCTCTTTTTGCCTACGATAAATATTGGGCGGAGTGTTTTGGCGCTGCGCCATTTTTGCCCATGAGTCGTGCCGAAATGGACACTTTGGGTTGGGATAGCTGCGACATTATTTTAGTGACAGGTGATGCTTATGTTGATCATCCTAGTTTTGGCATGGCAATTATTGGTCGCTTATTAGAGGCTCAAGGATTTAGAGTAGGAATTATTGCCCAGCCCAATTGGGATTCGGCGGCTGACTTTAAAAAGTTAGGTGAGCCAAATTTATTTTTTGGGGTGACGGCAGGTAACATGGACTCCATGATTAACCGTTACACCGCAGATCGTAAAATTCGTTCTGATGATGCCTATTCGCCTCATGGAGCAGGAGCCTTACGCCCTGACCGTTGTTCGATTGTATATGCACAGCGTACCCGCGAAGCCTTTCCGCATGTGCCTATTGTAATAGGTGGTATTGAGGCGAGTCTGCGCCGTATTGCCCATTATGATTATTGGCAAGATAAAGTGCGCCGCTCGTTGTTATTAGATGCAAAAGCTGATTTATTAGTGTTTGGTAATGCCGAACGCGCCATTGTAGATATTGCCCATCGTATTGCTAATGGTGACGACATTCGTAGCATTACCGATATTCGTGGTACAGGTTTTATGCGTCGCGATACCCCACAAGGTTGGTTTGAATTAGACTCAACCAATGTGGACGAAGTAGGCCGTGTAGACCCGATTATTAATCCTTATGTAAACACCCAAGACACAGCAGTTTGTGAGGTAGAAAAAAATAAACTCCCTCTCCCTGAGGGGCAGGGCGAGGGTGACGATATACAGGTTGTGACTTTGCAACCGAGTAAAGCCTTAAAGCATCGTTTACCACCACGTGAAAAAACCGTGATTCGCCTGCCTGCGTTTGAGCAGCTAAAAGGCGATCCTGTGATGTATGCCCATGCTAATCGGGTGCTACATTTAGAAACCAATCCTGGTAATGCGCGGGCATTAGTGCAGCGTCATGGTGAACAAGACGTATGGCTTAATCCTCCACCAATTCCATTATCAACAGAAGAAATGGATTATGTCTTCGATTTGCCTTATGCGCGTGTGCCGCATCCTGCCTATGGTGATGCACGTATTCCTGCTTACGAGATGATTCGTTTCTCGGTCAATATTATGCGGGGTTGTTTTGGGGGCTGTACTTTTTGTTCGATTACCGAACACGAAGGGCGGATTATTCAAAACCGCTCCGAAGATAGTATTATTCGTGAAATCGAAAAAATGCGCGATGTACCCGGCTTTACGGGCATTGTCTCCGACCTCGGCGGCCCTACCGCCAATATGTATCGCTTAGCGTGTAAGTCTCCCAAAATTGAAGCCGCGTGTCGTAAGCCTTCGTGTGTGTATCCTGATATTTGTGAAAACTTAAATACCGACCACTCGCATTTGGTCGACTTGTACCGTCGAGCGCGTAAATTAAAAGGCGTAAAAAAGATTTTAATCAGTTCGGGTTTGCGTTATGACTTAGCGGTACGTTCGCCTGAGTATGTGCGCGAATTAGTGACGCATCATGTGGGTGGTTATCTAAAAATTGCCCCAGAACATACCGAAGAAGGCGTTTTATCTAAAATGATGAAACCCGGTATTGGGGCGTATGAAAAGTTTAAGCAAATGTTTGACCGTTTTTCTAAAGAAGCGGGTAAAGAACAATACTTAATTCCGTACTTTATTGCGGCTCACCCAGGGACAACCGATAAAGACATGATGCACTTGGCGATTTGGCTTAAAAAGAATGGCTTTAGAGCCGACCAAGTACAAACGTTTTATCCGTCTCCTATGGCGACTGCAACAGCGATGTACCATTCAGGCAAAAACCCCCTCAAAAAAGTGACGCGCAAAAGTGAAGTTGTAGAAATTGTCAAAGGTGACCGTCGTCGTCGTTTGCATAAAGCCTTTTTGCGTTATCACGATGCCAATAACTGGCCGTTATTACGCGAGGCGTTAAAAGAAATGGGGCGTGCCGATTTAATTGGTAATGGTAAGCATCATCTGATTCCTACCTTTCAGCCTGCGGTAACGGGCGCATATCAAAGCCCACGCAAAAAAAACTCTAGCGAAAAAGAGGGTGTATCTTTAAAAGTGACAGCCAAAAAAGGTCGCATTTTAACGCAACATACAGGCTTGCCGCCACGCGACGGGATAGACTCACATAAAAAACGGCCTGTTAAAAAACGCGGCCAGTAGTTTTAAGGGTAGGCTTATAGGTCTGCCCTTAAACTTGGTTATTACCAATAAATTGGGTAGTCATGGTGTTTAATGGTTTTGTGATACATTAATGCCAGTAACACCACACTTGTCGCGCCACCTAACGAGGCTATTAAAAATAAATGGCTATCGGGTTGTAAGATATAAGCAACTATTGGGGCAGAGCCAGCAGGTGGATGCAAGGTTCTGCTTATCATCATTAAGGCAATGGCTGTCCCTGTAATTAATGCCAATACTGGCAAATAATATCCTGCAACATAAAATCCAGCCACACTACAAATAGCCGAAATTAAATAACCACCCATAATATTGCGTGGTTGTGAAAAAGTAGCATGTGGTACACCAAAGACTAAAACAGCAGACGCACCAAACGAACCTAAAATCCAAATAACATGGGTCGATTGTGCAATGGCCGCAAGTACCATAATGGCCAAGACTGCCCCTAACCAAGCATAAGCAACCGTTTTGAGTTGCGGCTTAGGTGGTAAATGAGGGTGATCAAAAAAACGATGCATCTTCGCTCCGTTGCGTGAGTGCGGAAGCAGGCTATCTTAAAAGCGTCAGCTATCAACAGTAAAGTCGGTTATTCAACTACATGTTATAAGTATTGTTGATGAATATGGCATAAGCTCTAAAAAATATAAATCTCCTTCAAGTATTTTTAGCTACTGATTCTGGTAAAAATATCATTTTATGTCTTTTTAAAGAAAAGCATTCTGATTTTCTACCATTGTGTTAAAAATAGACAATACTCAACAGATGATGGTTTGTTGTGTCACCATAAAATAAAAGCATAATAAAATATCAAGGAAGGTTGATATGTCTAAAAAAATGTTGTTATCAGTCTTTTTGTTATCCAGTCAGGCTAATGCTGCTTATGTGATGGAAGATTTACTCTCGCTGAGTTTGGCTGATTTAGCCACGATTCCTGTGGTCACAGCAGCACGCACCCAACAGCATTGGGATGACGTACAAGGCTCTTTGTGGGTCATTACCGAAAAAGAAATTCGTGAGCGTGGTTATCGCAATATTGCTGATGTATTACGTGATTTACCGAGTGTCGATTTACAAGGGCCAGTCAATACCACCAGTCGTTTAACGGTACGTGGCGTGGCAGGCAATGCCAAAATGTTAATTTTACAAGATGGCGTACGTGTAGGAGCTACCGCAGGCGAAGTCATTCCCGTTAGTCTAAATTATCCCTTATACATGGCCAAACAAATTGAAGTGTTATTAACGGCAGGTTCTGCCTTGTACGGCACAGATGCTGTGGCAGGCGTTATTAATATTATTAGCCAAACACCCAGTCAGTATGGTGTGCAACATTTGCATTATGAAGCAAACGACACAGGTAGTCAGTATGGTGATTTATTAGTACGAGGTCGTATTGGTAATTGGCCATTGGTGTTAGGGATTCATCAAGATGAATCAAATAACAAAGCACTGGCTGAGCAGTATCCTGATGTATTTGTGTTAGGAGATTTGCGAGATGTGAGTGGTAGTGCGGTGATGGTTAGCGCAGCAAATCGTCAACCGTTTAGTAGTGAGGCCAGTAGCAGCAGTGCGTGGGCAAGAATAAATATTTTGCCACAATTGGAGCTAGGTGGCTCATACCGTCAAACAAGTTATGCTAATGATTATTCTACCTTGCCGCAATTTAATGAGTATGGTGGCTTTTTGGATGAAAGTTTTTTGTCGCTTTATGGACGCTTTGAGCAACGGTTAAATGAAACATGGAGTACCAATACTTTGCTCAGTTGGTCATCTTATCAATTAAACAAAAACAGTTATTACAATAATGTGTTTAGCAATTATCAGGCAGGTTATAAATATGCAGACAGCCAAAAACTTGCCTTAGATAGCCAATGGACATATGTATTTAGCCCAAATCATCAAGTTGTTTTTGGGGGAGTATATGAGCATTTAAAAGCCGTACCTCGAACCACCGATTTAAGTCAGCCCTATAATAAAAACTTATCGATAACTGAGCAAAACTTATATTATTTTGGTACTAACAATACCTTGCCTGTACAAATATTTGATGTGGCTCAAGAAAATGTCGCGTTGTTTGCTCAAGACCAAACCCGTTGGTCACCTGCATTGGTCACACAAATAGGGGCGCGCGTTGATAAAAATTCAGATTATGGTGATAGTGTAAGCCCTTATTTGGGGTTTAAATATAATTTTACGCCCGTCGTTAATTTGAGCATGACTTACAGCGAGGCTTTTTTAGCCCCTTCGCCATCATTTAGTTATGAGCATTTTGGCAGTTTTAGTGGTCAACAAGATAATCAAGGGCGTTATACCGCCTCTGTATTTAGAATTCCTAATCCTGACTTGCAACCAGAAATGGCACGTGCCTTAGAGGCTATTGTTAATTATAACCCTACCAATCAATTACGCTGGACGGCAACGGCTTATACCTCACGTTTAGATAATCTTATTTTGTATTCGGCAGATACGCCTGTTGCGGTGAGTGATTTTGTTGCAGGTGGATATATTAACCGAACTAAACAGCGTGTAAATTTGGGGGCATCTGTGGCTTCGGGTATCGAGTTAAGCTCACGTTATCGTTATAACGCCAACGAGAAAAATGTTGATCTATGGGGAGCTTATAGTTTTACCGAAGGCACACTAGAGTCAGATAAAGGACACGAGAGCTTGCCTTATACTGCACGTCATAAACTTAAATTAGGGGCTACCTTTCGTTGGTCACAAGGCTTGTTTGTTAGTCCTAGTGTGTATTTGATTGACAAAAGCCGTGTGCCAAATTCTGCGGCCCAAAATGGTCGTTCTTTGGTTTCTCCTGCATACGGTTTGCTAAATATTTATGCAGGTTATGACCAAATTATTGCGGGTATTAATGCCTTTTTGCGTATAGAAAACGTGACTTCTCGGCGTTATTACAATGCAGGTGGCACATCAGATATTTCGATTGTGCAGCTGCCACAATTACGCCGTAGCGTCACCTTGGGTACAGAGCTTGAGTTTTAAGCTCTGCTAACCCATACATTATTCTTCTCTTAATACCAACATCGGCGACACTTGCCATACACGGCGTAAATTAAATAAACCCACCATCATCACCAAAATGGCACTTAACAAAGGTGTGAGCCATAAATAAGCATGTAGTTGTACATTGCCTTCTAATAGAGTAAGCGTAATTACAGCAGTCATGATTTCGGTGAGTAATACCGCTAACAAGCCAGCCCATAAGCCCAAAATAGCTAATTCTATGCCTAAACGTGCTTGTAGTTGCTGACGTTTTGCGCCCAGTGCGCGTAACAAAGCCGCTTCTTGTAAACGAGTATCAACACTTGCAGCTAAACTAGCCATCAACACCAAAAATCCTGCCATTATCACAAACACTAAAATCACTAACACCCCTTGAGAGAGTTGTGCTAATAGCTTTTGTACTTCACTTAACATGGTTGCTAAATCAATAAAAATAACGGTAGGAAACTGCCGAATCACCGAGGGCAATAAGGCTCTATCCTGTGTAGGCACATAAAAACTGGTTAAATACGTTGCAGGATAATGTTGCAGCACATGAGGCGGAAAAATAAAATAAAAATTAGGTTGAAAGCTGTCCCAATCGACCTCGCGCAAACTGGTAATTTTGGCATCAATACGGCCTTCGGCCATCTGTAAGCTAACGGTATCACCTAACTTAAGGTTTAAACGCGCTGCGAGTTCTTTTTCGACAGAGACTTCATTTTGTTGGCCAGTAAACCATTGTCCTTCAATAATCGGATTTTTGGGGGGAAGATGCTGTGTCCACGTTAAATTAAGTTCTCGATTCAGCGCGTTGTCATTTTTAGATTCCTTTTCTTCTGTAGCTTGCTCTGCTTTGGTGTCTTTGCCGTTAATTGCCACCAAACGGCCACGTATAACAGGGTAAAAGTCGGTTGCTGTCCAATGATGTTGTTTTAATACTTGCGAGAGTGCGTCTTTTTCGGTTGCAGGAATGGTTACTGCAAATTGATTGGGTGTATTGGCAGGTAAATCGTGTTGCCATTGATTAAATAAATCGCCCCTAATCACACTCACCAATAACACCGCCGTTAAACCTAAAGCTAAAGCCAATACTTGGCTAATGGTGACGCGTGGCTCGCGGCTTAAAGTGGCAATGGCTTGTTGATAATAACTGTTGCCTAAAGATTGCCGACCTAAGTGTTTTAACAGCCAATAACAAAGGCTTGCTATGAATGCAGTGAGTAATACGCCACCACCTAATACAATACTGGTTAATACTAAGTTGCCTGTTTCTAAACTTAACAATACAAATAAAGCCACTAAGGCAAGTGCCATAATGCTGCGTGTTGACCACGAACTAGGGCTTAATTCGCGGCGTAATACACGCAAAGGCGACACTTGACCTAAGCGCATGAGTGCAGGCAGCGCAAAGCCAATTAAAGTTAGGGTGGCGGTGCTAATACCTGTAATGAGCGGTTGTAATAGCTCAAAGCTCAGGTTTTGTACAGGTAATAAACTGGCTAAAATTTTAAACAACACCAAGGAACATAACCAGCCTAATAGCCCACCCATTAGCATTGCGCTTAACCAAATTAACGCTAATTGTTTGCCATATAGTACTATCATTGCACGGCGTGAACTGCCCAAGCAGCGCATTAAGGCCAAGCTATCAAAATGACGTTGTGCAAACCGCTGTGCCGCTAAAGCAACCGCAATACCTGCTAATAATACCGCCGCAATACTGGCTAAACTTAAATAGTTGCCCGCATTGGTCATGGGTTTGCTAAGTTGACGATTAGCACTAGCCACATCACGCAGCCGTTCATCAATGGTTAATAACGGCGTGGCTTGTTGTTTAAATTGAGCAACGGCTTTGGCATTGCCTGCTAACAGCAAACGATAATTAGCACGGCTGCCTTGCTGAATAACATGGGTTGTAGGTACATCGGCCATATTCATAATGATTTTGGGTGAAAAAGCCGAAAAACCACCACCCATATCGGCATCAATGGCAATCGTTGCAGCCACTTTAAAATTGGCTTCGCCTAGGGTGATGGTGTCGCCAAGATGAGTATTTAATAGGGCAAGCAAACGTTCTTCGACCCAAATCGTACTGCTTTGTGGAATGCCATTCGTGGGTAAACTCATGCCATTAAGGGTTAATTGTCCACGCAAAGGGTAGGGCGAGCTAACGGCTTTGACTGAGCTTAATTGAAAGCCATCGCCTTGTTGTGCAACAGTCGCAAACTCAAGGGTTTGGGTTTGTTGTAATTCAAGTTTTTGAGCAAGTTGTGGCCATTGAGGACGTATGCCTCGGCTACTTTGTAGCACCACATCAGCACCTAATAAACGGCTTGCTTGTTGAGCGAGGGCTTGCTCTAAACTACTGCTAAAAAAACGTAAGGTGGTGGTGGCGGTGACGGCCAAAATTAAGGCCATGAGCAATAAAGTAAATTCGCCTGCGCGTAAATCACGCCAAAATAAACGCGATGTTAACTTCATACTAAACATCCTGCATCAAGACGTAAATGATGCTGGCACCGCTGCGCGAGTTTGTCGTCATGGGTTACTAACACTAAGGTTGTGCCTTGCTCTTGGTTTATGCCAAACAACAAATCAATAATATTTTGCCCTGTTTTGGCATCTAAATTACCTGTAGGTTCATCGGCAAACAAAATTTGCGGCTCGCACGCAAAAGCGCGAGCAATCGCTACTCGCTGTTGTTCGCCACCCGATAACTGTTTGGGAGTATGATGTAATCTATGCCCTAAACCGACTCGTTCTAAACATTGCTGGGCAAAATTTGTATTACTTTTAGCTGCCAAAGCCAGTGGTAATAAAACGTTTTCGAGCGCGGTTAAATGAGCTAATAAATGAAAAGACTGAAATACAAAACCCACATAACGCTGCCGTATTGCAGCGCGTTCATCTTCATCTAAGTTACTTAATTCGTGGTCAAACAAAAAAATAGAGCCTGTGGTAGGTACATCTAAACCTGCTAATAAGCCCAATAAAGTTGATTTGCCAGAGCCAGAACTACCTACAATCGCCAAACTATCACCTTTGGCTACCTCCAAATTGATTTGTTGCAGTAAGGTGAGTGAACTATCGGTAGTGGTCACAGTTTTGCTAAGGTTATGTACAACAAGCGCAAAAGATGAGGAAGTAGTCATAATGAAATCTATTTATGGGTTAATGCTAGGATTTTGCTTAATAATTAATCAAGCATGGGCAGCTAATATAGTGGTCTTTGGTGATAGTATTAGTGCGGCTTATGGATTAGAAGTCAACAAAGGCTGGGTTGTAAAATTGCAACACAAGCTGACGCAGCAAAAAAACAATCAATATACCGTCATTAATGCCAGTGTAAGCGGCGAAACCACCACAGGTGGATTAACCCGTTTGCCTATGGTGTTAAAACAACATCAACCCAAAGTTTTGATTTTAGAATTAGGTGGGAATGATGGCTTGCGAGGACAGTCACCAAAGTTAATGCAACAAAACTTACAAGCGATGATTAAACAAGCACAACAACAAAAAGTGACGGTATTGCTATTAGGTATGAAGATACCTCCTAATTATGGCAAGGCTTACACTCAGGCTTTTGAAAAAGTATTTGCTCAAGTGGCCAAGCAACAAAAAGTGGCTTTTGTACCGTTTTTTTTAGAAGGTGTAGGCGGCAATAATCAGTTAATGCAAGCAGATAACATTCATCCAAATGCCCAAGCTCAAGATAAATTAGTGCAAAATGTATGGGTACAGTTACAAGAGTTATTGTGATATGAGAAAGATTATTTTATGGCTTAGTTGTGGTGTGGTATTGAGTGCTTGCAGCGCACAAACATGGTATGAAGGCTCGCGTCAAAGTGCGCTTAATGAGTGTCAAAAAATAACAGACAGTGCAGAGCGTATTCGTTGTATGCAAAATATTCCTAGTTACCAAGATTATCAGCAAAAACGCCAAGAGTTAAACCTTGAATCGGGTACTAACGGTAGTAAATAGATGATGGACGGTTGGTGTGGATGTTTTTCTTTAAAAATACACTTGTACTTTGTTTTTAAAGGCAAAAAAATAGTCAATCACTATGCGTTATATTGACATTTTTTGTAACAAATACGCCTTATTTGTCAGTAAACACGCGTATATAGTGTGACCTAATTAGCAGTATTTACTTGCTTAAACGATTAACTTAGCAACACTAAAACAATAAACCCAACCCATCGTGTTTTGACCTTAAAAGCAGACTAGGCATTCTAAAACATGACAGGGTATTTACAGATTAAGTTAACGGCTGATACCGTTGTTGAGGAGTTCAATCATGTTTAAAAAAACTGCAATTTTAGGCTTGTCGATGCTTGCCATGGCTTTTATGCCATCCGCGTATGCTGCAGATGATTTAAAAGATGTGCGTGTTGAGCGTAATAAATCAGAATGGCAGCTTGTTAAGCATGATATTACGCGCAATATTAAAACCTATATTCGTGAAGGTGATGCCAAGCGTATTAACTTTAAAATTGATGCAGTTATTGAAGGTACTTTAGAAGCGGTAGCGCGGGTGCATTTTGATATCAACAATATTAAACACTGGTATTGGGAGACCTTAGATTCGCGTTTATTGCAAAAAGTATCGAGTACCGAATATTATTACTATATGCAATATAATGCGCCTGTGACCATGCCTGACCGTGATGCGATTTTACACGCTAAAATTGAGCCATATTCAGTTAAAAAAGGCTATATGCAGTTAACTATTAACGCAGTACCTGATTATTTACCACCTCAAGGTAATTTGGTACGTGTGCAAGAACAAGACATGACCGTTAAGTTTACGCTAATTGCTAAAGATAAAGTTCGTTTAGAAGCCGAAGGTTTTGTTGATCCAGGTGGCATTGC
>DDBM01000246.1:0-731 GCA_002333125.1 Moraxellaceae bacterium UBA2032
GATGAAAAAGAAAGAGGGGTTTTGGGGGTAATTCAGCGTCTAGTTTTCGAGTTTTAGTTGGGGGAAAGGTCTTCGCGGCCATCTTGCATAAAGTCATCGGGTAAATTAGCTAGTAATTCAAAGGCATTATTTAACTCGTCAAATAATGCGCTGGCTGAGGCGTATTCATCGGATTCTGGCATGGCTTGCATGGATTGCATGGTGATGCTGTTAGGCGTTCTTAGCTCCACAGGGAATGATTGCCGTATGGCGACCTGACTCACAAAAATACGAATCGCATCGGACATACTCATTCCTAAAGAAGCTAATACTTGTTCTGCACTGTGTTTAATTTCGGGGGAAATGCGTACGCGAACAATCTCTGCTTTATTTGCTTGCATGATATTTACTCGTTAATTTTTGTAGTGTGGCACAAATAGGCTACAGGATTAAACCTCCAACGTCGGCAGTCCATTCACAATCTTCATCGTTTCTAAACTAAGCCATTAACTGCCGTAATTGCGTTTCGAGTTCGCGTGTTGTTTCTCGCTCAAGCAGTAAGGCTTGGCTTTTGTCATCAAGTATATGTTTGCTATCGGCCAATGGTTTAGAAATATCATCCATAATATCATCGGTATAGGCAGTGAGCTTGGCGTGTAATTCGCGTTCTACCTGATAGCGAATGCTGCCTGCTTCTTTGTTGGCACTTAATAAACGTGCTTGTAATTCGGCTTCGTTAGAGCCTGAAAAAA
>DDBM01000246.1:788-3095 GCA_002333125.1 Moraxellaceae bacterium UBA2032
GCGTAACTCATCTTCAAGCAACGGCATTTGGTGACCAATCGCTCGTTCAATTTCAATTTCTAGATTTTGTTTTAGCAAACCCATTGCATTCAATTGTTGGATTAACGCTTGTTCTTGGCTATTGGCTAATTCATGCGTAATGGCAGCTATTAGCGCATCCAAAGGTGTTAAACACAGTTGCGCTAGCGTTTTTAGGCTGTCTTGCAAGCTGGTTTGTGCCATTTTTTGATGAATAGTGGTTTCTAATTGACCAATATTGCTTTTTTCAATCAATAACGTTTTGTTTTCTAAACGGCCTTTAAGCGCGGTTTTGGCATTTAACGCAATCACTGATACGTCTTGTAGCAACAACGGCTGGTCAGCGAGTTGTTGGCTTAAATGTTGGCTCACCCGTTGCAATATGGCGTGTTTGTTTGCTTCGCTCGTGCCAATTTTGTCATTTAAAATAATAATCAGTCGTTGACCGTTTTTGAGTACTGCCGCTAATCGGCGATAAATATCGCTTTCATCAAATGCGCCATTGGTACTCATGACAAATAGCACGACTTCGACGTGTTGTAGGTGTTGTTCGGTAATTTGTTGATGTTCTATCGGGGCATCGACACCGGGAGTGTCAAAAATTCGGTAGCTTTGCCACGCATATTCGGTAATGGCCGATGTTTCGGGACGGTCAGAAACGTCGGCTTTATTTTGACCAAGTAGGGCATTGAGTAAGGTGCTTTTACCTGCGTTATAAATGCCATAAAGCATAATGCTGGGCTGTAAATTAGCGAGTTTTTGGCTAATATTGTGTTGGGATTGGGTGATAATTTCTGAGCTTAAACGGCCTTCACCTGATTGTTGTAAATGCTTTTGAACACGGGCAAATAGCGTTTGATAATCCATATTAGTAGCGGAGTGCATGAGCTTTTTCCTCAAACGTAGAGACTTGATGCTGAATGTCAGTGGCAATAGCGTGAATTGCGCCAAAATAGTCATTGCTAATAGTTTTTAATTGGCTGTCTACTAACGGCGGTAGTGTTTTTTCGAGGTGAGAGATTATTTGTTGTTGCATTTCTTCGCGGTTGTCACCGATTTTTTGGCGCGTATTTGTTATTCCTGATGAGTCTGCGCCCAACATCCCGCCAATTGCAGCACCTGCGGCTGTTGCTGCACCCAATGTCATACCCATGAACAAGCCATCAACCGCAAATCCAAGTAATCCACCAAAAAATGCACCTATGCCTGCGTTATTTTGTTTAACGGCAATTTCCTTAAATTTTTCTTTAAATTCAGGTAATTGGCTTAACTGAAAATTTAAGGGCAATGCTTCATCAAAGTCTAAAATAGACTGCTGAATGGCTAGAGTAAGTTCATTTTCTACCAAGGTGGTAATGGCTACCGTAAGAGCTTGATTTAAGGTATTCGCATTTTCTTTGGCGGTACTTTCGTTATCTCCATACTGCTGTAAATGCTCATCTAAACACTGTTTAACGGTCGGTTTTAACTTTGTCCGTAATTGTGTATTCACCGTCGATGCGCGATTTTGCAATACACTTTCTTCGTTTTTTGCTTGTTTAGCTAATGAGTTAAGGCTGTTAAATAAGTCTTTTAGTGCGGATGTTCGTTGGTTTTGTTGCCCTGCAATGATTGAAAGAAGAGCATTAAATCGCTCACGCGGCACTTTTTCTTTGTGCGTTTTAGCGTTAGTGATGGCCTCAGTGTGCAATAGGCTAAAAATAGTATCCATATTGGATTGCACCCACGCACTTTTATTGCCGTTAATACCGTCATGCCCTAATAATGTAGAGCAGGAGTGAATATGGCTAATGCGTTGAGCGAGTTGTTCGCCCAGTTCTTTCTTTAGCTCACTGCGGACGTGGTTTTCTTGCAAATTACGGTCGTAAGATGATTTTCCTNNGGGCTATCAGAACTACTGATATATAACACTAAGTCGGCGGCTTCGACATAACGCTTGGTGATTTCATCATGGGTGCTATTTGGTGAGTGTAAGCCAGGTGAGTCTATCCATGTTAGACCATTCATCCGAAAACCTTGAATAGAATCGGTTGCTTGCGTCGCTTTTATTTCAAAACCACCCTCATCGTGAATTTCTTCTAATTTGGCTTGTGTTTGTTTTTGTCCTGCTTGGTCGTAAGTAAAAAACTGCGGCTTGGCTTTTTTGTTGGCAGGGTGTTTGGCAACAAAATTACCTAAAGAGCTTTTGCCCGCCTTCACTTTTCCATAAATAAATATCAGTACTGAGTCATTAAATTCATCTCTAAATTGGGTGTTATGGCGGTGTATTTGCGCTTGTTCGACAAAGGT
>DDBM01000075.1 GCA_002333125.1 Moraxellaceae bacterium UBA2032
AATTATCACTCGAAGATTGGCAGTGGGTCACTCATGTTAATTTATGGGGCGTAATTCACGGCTGTCATTATTTTGTCCCCAAGTTTAAAAAACTCGGCTATGGGGCGATTGTCAATGTCGCCTCGGCTGCGGGTTACACGGCTGCACCTGAAATGACCGCTTATAATGTCACGAAATCTGGCGTATTAGCGTTATCTGAAACGCTGTCTGCTGAGCTGAAAAAAGCCAATATCAAAGTGAATGTGCTTTGCCCTACCTTAGTACCGACCAACATTATTAAAAATGGCCGTATCCCCAGTCGTTATTCGGGTTTGGCTGACCATGCTTTAATGAACTTTGCCATGACCACCAGTGATTCGGTGGCTAAGCTGACACTTAATCGTCTCGACCAAGGCAAGCTGTACACCATTCCCCAACTGGATGCCAAATTATTTTGGCTGATGAAACGTGCATCACCCACGTTGTATGCCAAATTCTTAGGCTTTTCCTACTCATTTTTTAAATAGCCTAACCAGACCATCTATCGAGATTTATCATGACTCAACACACGCACATTTATGACACTTTTATTGTTGGTGCTGGCATTTCTGGCATTGCTGCCGCTATTCGCTTGCAAAAAGTGGGTTATAACAACTTTAAAATTATTGAAAAAGCCAGCCGTGTCGGTGGTACATGGCGCGAAAACACCTACCCTGGTTGTGGCTGTGACGTGCCTTCCGCGCTCTATTCTTACTCCTTCGCGCCTAGTACCAAATGGAGTCATCTGTTTGCGAAACAGCCCGAAATTTTGAATTATTTAGAAGAAGTTAGCGAAAAATTCAACATTAAACCGTTGATTCAATTTAACACGTCTTTGGATGATGCACGTTGGGACGAGAGTCGTCATTTGTGGGTATTAGAGACAAATCAAGGTCAATACTTAGCTAAAACAGTGATTTGTGCCACTGGCCCGATTACCGAACCACAAACACCAAAACTGGACGGCTTGGAAACCTTTACGGGTGAAATGTTCCACTCGGCTAAATGGAATCATGATTATGATTTAACAGGCAAACGCATTGCTGTGATTGGTACAGGTGCATCCGCGATTCAATTTGTGCCACAAATTCAGCCTAAAGCAAAAGAACTATATGTTTTTCAACGCACTGCACCGTGGGTTTTGCCTAAACCAGATATCAATCTGAACGATTGGGGCAAGTCTATTATTGCCAAGTACCCCGCCATTCAACAAACGTGGCGTAACAGTGTGGCTCAGTCACTAAATGCCATTAACTTTGGTTTGCGTAATCCTGTTGCCCTTAAACCGCTGAATGTTATCGGTAAACAATTACTCAAATTGCAAGTTAAAGACCCTATATTGCGTAAAAATGTCACGCCTAATTTCACGGTCGGTTGTAAACGCATCTTATTTGCCAATAACTACTACCCTGCTTTACAGGCGGCTAATACACGCTTAATTCCTCATGGTTTAGTCAAAGTTGAAGGAAATACCGTCATTGCAGCCAATGGTGAACGTCACGAAGTGGATGTGATTATTTGGGGTACGGGTTTTGAAGTGTCTCATCCACCGATTGGTAAAAAAATCCATAATGATAAAGGCCAACGTTTATCTGAGTTATGGAAAGATAGCTCACCCGAAGCCTATTTGGGAACAAACCTCGAAAACGTGCCGAATGCCTTTTTAATGCTAGGCCCTAATGTCTTGGTTTATGATTCATTTATTGGTTTGGCCGAAGCGCAACTGGATTATATTGTTGATGGTTTACAGCAAGTTAAAGCGCACGGGATTAGCAAATTTAGCATTAAACCAAACGTGTTACGTCATCACAATGACGAAGTGCAAAAGCATTTGCAAACCACTGTCTTTAATAGCGGCGGCTGTAAGAGCTATTACTTAGATGCTAATGGTCGTAACTTTGCAGCGTGGCCTTGGTCATTGGCAACACTGAAAAAGCGTTTAAGCTCGTTGAATTTGCAAGATTATGACCTGAGTTATGGCGCACCTGCTCCAAGCACTACGCCAGAAAAACGTAAAACAAAACAGAAAGTCGTTGCCGCTTGATGAAAGACGGGCGGTGGGCATAACAGCTCACCGCCACAAACTAATTATGGCGCACCCCTTAAATCAATAAATGGTGTTGCCGCTCCTGTCACTTGCGGTAATTTACCATCCCATTTTTCTATCGCCCGTTGCTGCATTTCAATTTGTCGCAACTTAATCAAATTTTCAGTCACATTCTCTTTTTGTAACCGTAAAGACTCCGCTTCGGCTTGGGCTTGTAAAATCTTTTGCTCAGCTTCAATGCGAATGCGCTCTAAATCACGCTCAGCTTTGAGTTTTAATTGTTCAGCAGTGGTTTTCGATTCAATCGCATTGCTAAATTCGCGTGAGAAAGCAAAATTGACAATCGAAAAATCATCGACAATCACGCCATAAACCGCTAAACGCACTAATAATAATTGACGGATTTTTTCGCGGACTTCTTGGCGTTTAGAAATAAGTTCTTCGGCTGTATATTGTGCTGTTGCCGCTTTAACCGATTCAGAAACCGCAGGCA
>DDBM01000021.1 GCA_002333125.1 Moraxellaceae bacterium UBA2032
CCATGAATGCTATTTAACATTTGTGGATATTTTTCATGGACGAGGTAGGTCACATCCCCGCCATCGTCCAAAATCATGTTGGCATCCCACGGCTTGCCGTCTTTTAATACGGTTTGCTCAATACACCACCAAAANNCCCACAGCGGCAATTGCGGCAGCAGCTTGGTCTTGAGTAGAAAAAATATTACATGATGACCAACGGACTTCTGCACCTAAATCAATTAAGGTTTCGATAAGAACGGCAGTTTGAATGGTCATGTGAATACAACCGATAATTTTTGCGCCAGCTAAAGGTTTGCTAGCAGCATATTTACGGCGTAAACCCATTAAGGCAGGCATTTCGGCTTCGGCGAGGATGATTTCTTTACGTCCCCAAGCGGCGAGGGATATATCGGCAACTTTGTAGTCGCCAACGGTTGTCATAGATGTCATGACAGACTCCTGTTGTGTAGGATGGGTGACGTTGGCAACTATAAAGTGATGGAGTTATGCATTGCATAATTCCTAAAAGAGTCTATTGAGCCTAGCAGTTAATTATTTACGCATTGCATCGTAAATAGTGAAACTGGTGCAGCACCCCTCAATAGAGGGCGTGATTCTAGCTGAAAATTGTGGTTAAGGCAAAGCGTTGTCTTATCAGTGTGGTGCAACAACAGTAAGACGAGCTGCTAATTTATCGACAACTTCTGCCCAATCGGAGTCTAGTAATAATGCATCTTTAATAAAGGTCGCTTGTGCATCAGTCCAAAAGTTTGCTTTAGCGAGGGAAACACCTGCGGGTAATTGGTGGGTGCTAATAAAATGATCGATTTCTTGGGAGGAGTGACCTAAGCCGAGCTGTTGAAAAAGTGCCGCTAGGTCGTGTGTGCTAGTATCCATAATATAACACCAAAAAAGATAATGACTGTGTTGCTAAGTATAGTTGCTCTTTTGCGTGCTGCTTCCTTTTCTTTAGGCAGAGTGTAATCTCTGTTAAAATTAGCACATCTAAGGCAGTTAAGATTTGATTTGCCTTTGTGGTAATTTGGTGTTTTCTAACAGTTTGATGTTTTATAGAGTCTTTTGACTCATTTATGTGAGTGTATTTTTTTGAGTCATTTTGACGTAGTTATTATTGGTGGCGGTGCATCGGGTTTAATGTGCGCTTTTACGGCAGCACAACGAGGTCGGCGCGTGTTAGTGCTTGATAGTAGTAATAAAATTGGCAAAAAAATCTTAATGTCGGGCGGTGGTCGCTGCAACTTTACCAATTTGTTTGTAGAGCCCGAAAACTACTTGTCTGAAAATCCGCATTTTTGTATTTCGGCACTCAATCGTTATACACAATGGGATTTTATTGCGTTGGTAGAAAAACATCGTATTGCCTACCACGAACGCAAACATGGTCAACTGTTTTGTGATGANNCAAACTCGTTTTGAGTTAAACACCAGTAAAGGTCAATTCTTTTGTGAGTCATTAGTGATTGCTACTGGTGGTTTGTCGATTCCAACAATGGGCGCGAGTAGCTTTGGTTATGAAGTAGCTAAACAATTTGGTCATCAGGTTTTACCCACGCGTGCAGGTTTAGTGCCGTTTATGTTTAGTGATGGTTTTAAAGCAGTCACCGAGCGTTTGTCGGGTTTGGCTTTGGACGTAACCATGACTGCCAAAGACGACACCAGTTTTAACGAAAATATGTTATTTACCCATCGCGGTTTGAGTGGGCCTGCGGTATTGCAGTTATCAAATTATTGGCACTTAGGCGAGAGCATTAGCGTTAATTTATTGCCCACGATGAATGTAGAAGATTGGTTAAAACAGCAAAAGCAACAACATCCTAAGTCCTTAGTGCGTACTCAGTTAATTCCGCATTTGGCCAAAAGTTTAGTGCTTGAGTTACAGACTTTGCATTGGCCAAATTATGCCGAAACACCTTTGGCCGAAATACCCGATAGTGTGTTGCTAATCATAGCTGAAGCACTGCAAGCATGGCAGCTTAAACCTTCAGGCACAGAAGGTTATCGTACTGCCGAAGTCACGTTAGGCGGTGTAGATACGCGTGAGTTATCCTCCAAAACCATGCAAAGTAACAAACAACAAGGTTTGTATTTTATTGGTGAAGTGATGGACGTAACGGGTTGGTTAGGCGGCTTTAACTTTCAATGGGCATGGTCATCAGGATTTGCGGCAGGGCAGTTTGTGTAACAGCAATTTTTAAGGAGTTAAGGATAGATGAAAGCGATTGTTATTAAGGAATTTGGCTCAGTCGATGTATTGCAATATGTGGACAATTACCCTCAACCTGTCATGGCGGATAATCAGGTTTTACTTAAAGTATATGCGGCAGGCATTAATCCACTTGATTGGAAAATTAGGCAAGGGCAATTAAAAGCATTATTAGGCTCAAAATTTCCATTAATTTTAGGAAATGATGCTTCTGGTGTTGTTGTTGCAGTAGGCAAATTGGTACGCGATTTTAAGGTTGGGGACGAAGTTTTTTGTTTGTTAGATGCCAATCAACGGGCTTCATGGACAGGCTTTGCTAAAAGTGGGGCGTATGCCGAATATGCAGTGACTAGAGCCGATACATTGGCACATAAACCTAAAAATATTACCCATCAGCAAGCGGCTTCAATACCCTTAGCGGCATTAACGGCATACCAAGTGTTAATGCACCGAGCACATATTAAGCAAGGCGATAAGGTATTAATTAATGGAGCATCGGGTGGTGTGGGTTTGTTTGCATTGCAAATAGCCAAAGCCTTAGGAGCAAACGTAACTGCAATTTGCAGTGAACGGCATCATCATTTGGTTTTAGGTTTGGGTGCTAATGCGGCTATTGATTATAAAACACAAGATATACGTCATATATCGCAAAAATTTGATGTGATTTATGATGTGGTTGCCAATATGCCTTTTGTTAGTTATCAGCATTTACTCAACCCAAATGGTGTAGTGGTGAGTAATGTGGTTAACCCTATGAGTTTGCTTGCAACGCAATTTAATCCTGTTTTAAAAGTGTTGGGGTTTAAAAAGCGTTATACCTTTGCATGGGTTAAAGCATCAGGTGTTGATTTGGCACAAATTGCCTGTTTAATTGAGCGTAATCAACTACAAACATTTATTGAGCAAAGTTATACGTTAAGCAATATTAAAATAGCTCATGCCCATAGTGAGTCTGGCAAAGTTCAAGGTAAATTGGTGTTGGATTTGAGTGCGCTATAAATATAGAAGGAGGGTGTTCAAATTTCTG
>DDBM01000115.1 GCA_002333125.1 Moraxellaceae bacterium UBA2032
CCAATGCCTTTTAAAGCCGCTTCGTAAGCAATTAAGCTGTGCGCCAAACCCACGCCCAAATTACGCAAAACAGTTGAGTCGGTTAAATCACGTTGCCAACGTGAAATCGGCAGTTTTTCGCCCAAATGTGCCAAAATAGCATTGGCTAAACCTAAGTTGCCTTCGGAGTTTTCAAAATCAATCGGGTTAACCTTGTGCGGCATGGTGGACGAACCCACTTCACCATCTTTTAGGCGTTGTTTAAAGAAGCCTAAAGAAATATAACCCCATACGTCACGGTTAAAGTCAATCAAAATCGTGTTAAAGCGTTTAATGGCATCAAACAATTCGGCTATGTAGTCGTGCGGCTCAATTTGGGTAGTGTACGGGTTAAAACTTAAACCTAATTCTTCAATAAAAGCTTGTGCATTGGCTGCCCAATCAATAGTAGGATAGGCCGATAAATGCGCGTTATAATTACCTACTGCACCATTAATTTTGCCTAAAATCTCTACGTCTTTTAATTGCTTAATTTGACGAGCTAGACGATAAGCTACGTTGGCCATTTCTTTGCCCAAAGTAGTTGGCGAAGCGGTTTGACCATGAGTACGCGATAGCATCGGTAGGTCTGCATAACGATGCGCTAATTGACGAATCGCTTCATAAACAGCCGTCATTTGCTCAATGGCAATATCACGCCCTGCATTTAACATTAAACCATGACTTAAATTATTAATGTCTTCTGAGGTGCAAGCAAAGTGAATAAATTCAGTCACAGCGGCTAATTCTGGGTTTTGAGCTGCTTTGTCTTTTAAAAAATATTCTACAGCTTTTACGTCATGGTTAGTAATACGCTCTTTGTTTTTAATCCACTGAGCATCTGCTTCACTAAATTGTGTAACTAACGCATCGAGAGCCGCTGTGGTTTGTGACGAAAATTCGGGGACTTCGCTAATTTGTGGATGTTTGCTGAGTTGTTGTAACCAACGAACTTCTACCGTGACTCGCGCACGAATTAAACCAAACTCACTAAACCACGGGCGAAGGCTGTCGGCTTTGCTGGCATAACGGCCATCAATAGGAGAAAGGGCAGTGAGGGTTGTTAACATCGTGCGCTCCAAAATAGGCTGATTTTTCAAAGCGCGAATAATAAAGGATTTAGACTCAAGGTGCATCTTTTGTGTGAAATGACGTACTATTGAATGCAGTGTTAATAATAAAAAGGGCGATAACATGACAGGTTTTAAAGACTACGCTAATTATGATGCTTTAGGTTTGGCCGAATTAGTTAAAACGGGTGCAGTCACCCCCACTCAACTTTTAGAAGAAGCGATTCAACGCCGCAATCAGCTTAATCCGCATATTAATGCCATTATTCATAATATGGATCAATTAGCGCATGACGCTATTGCTCAAGGTGTGCCACAAGGTGCTTTTTTTGGTGTTCCTTTTTTGATTAAAGACTTGCTTGCCGCTTATGCAGGTGTTCCTATGACTAATGGCTGTTATGCCTATAAAGATTATGTCCCTAATTACGATAGCGAAATGGTTAAGCGATACAAAGCCACAGGTGCGGTTATTTTTGGCAAAACCAATACCCCAGAATTAGGTTTGATGGGCGTAACTGAGCCTGAATTACATGGTGCAACACGAAACCCTTGGCATTTACAGCGCACCTCAGGTGGCTCAAGTGGTGGCGCAGCGGCGGCAGTGGCGGCAGGTATTGTACCAATGGCGGCAGGTGGCGATGGCGGTGGTTCATTGCGTATTCCTGCCTCGTGTTGTGGTTTAGTCGGTTTTAAACCCAGTCGTGGCCGTAATCCTTTTGGGCCTGCAATGGCCGAGCCGTGGTTTGGTCAAGTACAAGAAGGGGTGATTTCTCGTTCGGTACGTGATAGTGCGGCGATGTTAGATGCCACACATGGTCGTGATGTGGGGGCGTTATATGATGCCCCCGCCGTTAAAGGCACATTTTTGGCTCAAGTGAGTAAATCGCCCAAAAAATTAAAAATTGCTTATAGTTCTCAATCGCTACTTAGTGATGCAGAGTTAGACGTAGAGTGTTTAAACGGCCTGCTAAGTACCGTATCTTTATTAAAAGAATTAGGCCATGAGGTAGTAGAGGCCACGCCACCGATTAATAAAAAACAATTAGCAGATGGGTACTTATTGCGTATTGCCGCAGCAACCGCAGGTGATGTATTTAATGCTAAAGACATTATTGGGCGTGATATTACATTGGCTGATTTTGAAACCGAAACATGGGCTTTAGCGCGTTTGGGGCAATCGTTTACCGCCTTAGATTTAGACAACGCCAATAGAATGTTGTATCAACAAGTGCGTGTTTTTGAAACGTGGATGCAAGATTACGACGTATTTTTAACGCCTACCTTAGCCGCGCCTCCTATTGAATTAGGCGGTTTTAGATTGCAAGGTTTAGAACGCTTATTAGCACCCATTGCTAAACGCATTAAATTGGGTGGTTTGGTGCATTATTTGCCAATACTCGATCATTTGGCACAACAAAATTTTCAATGGGTCGTATCAACACCTGTGATGAACATTACAGGAAATCCCTCGGTTTCTTTACCGTTACATTGGTCAAACGAAGGTTTACCTGTAGGCATGATGTTTACCTCACGTTATGGTGACGAAGCCACATTATTTAAGTTGGCAGGACAGCTAGAACAAGCTAAACCGTGGTTTAATAAACGCCCCACAATGTTTGCAGGTTATTAAGCTATGACATGGCGCGTTTGGTGTTTGGGCTTGTGTAGTTTGTGGCTTTCGGGCTGCCAATCAATGGGTTATTACGGCCAAAATATAAAAGGCCAGTGGCAAATTTTGAGTCAGCGTCAAGCCTTACAAAAAGTCATCAAGCAGCCAAAAACCCCGCCTAACTTAGTTAAACAATTACAAACCATTGAGCAAATACGCCAGTTTGCGGTTAGTTTAAACTTGCCCATCAAAGGGCAATATGACACCTATGTTGATATTAAACGTCCTTATGCTATGTGGTCGGTGGCGGCCACACCTGAGTTATCACTCACCTCTAAAACATGGTGTTATTGGATGGTGGGGTGTTTGGGGTATCGAAGTTTTTTTGAACAACAATTAGCAGAAGATTTTGAAAAAGANNTTTGTGTATAAACCCGAAGCCGAATTAGCCGAATTGTTGTTTCATGAGTTAGCACATCAAGTGGTATATGCCAAAGATGACCCTGTTTTTAACGAAAGTTTTGCCGAAGTGGTAGCCGAAGAAGGCTTAAAACGCTATTTGGTAGGGCGTTCAGAAGGCTTAGAACGCATTGCCTTACGCAAAAAACGTCAGCAACAGTTTGCGGAGTTAGTGTTAGATTATCGGCAACAATTACAAAAAGTGTATCTCTCCAAGCAATCAGCAGCCGATAAACGTATTGCTAAACAGCAATTATTTTTGGCCTTACAACAGAGTTATCAGCAGCTAAAAACAGAGCAATGGCAAGGATTTACAGGTTATGACGCATGGTTTTTGAGTTTAAGCAATGCCAAACTAAACAGTGTTGCGGTGTATAATAGTTTGATTCCTGCATTATCTGCCTTATTAGTGAGTGTCAATTTGGACTTAGTTCTTTTTTATCAAAAATGCCAACAATTGGCCACATTGCCACGTCAACAACGTCATCAAATTTTACAAAAGATGTTAGACGAGACAGGAGCTAAACCATGATTGAATTAGCTGCCTTTAAAGAGCATCGCGTGATTTTAGCCCTAAGTGATTACTTAAAGTCTATTGGTATTAGCAATAATATTGAAGTAGAGCCAGACCGTTTTGCGTTAATTTTACACAAACAAGAAGACGTAGAACGCGCCGAAAAAGAGTTAGCTGCTTTTTTACAAAATCCGCAAGCTGCGCGTTATTGGCAAGCTTCATGGCAAACAGGCCAAGTCATTAAGCAAAAAATTGATACCGATAGTGTGGGTTTAAAAGAAATGTTTGCCCATTTGTGGGCGCGTTCGGGCGTGTTTACTTTATCTATTGCGTTTATTTGTATCGTTGTTTATGGCTTGCTCGTTGTTTTGGGTCAGCCTGTGTTTGATGCCTTAAGTTATCCTCAAGATATTAAACATACTTATGAATATTGGCGGTTAATTACGCCAGTTTTTTTACATTTTAACGCCATGCACATTATTTTTAATTTAATTTGGTGGTGGGATTTGGGCGGCTTAATTGAACGTACGCAATCTAAAATGCAGTTGTTTGGCGTGTTTTTAGCCACTGCATTATTAAGTAATTTTGGTCAGTCTATTGCCTTTGGTAATGCCAATAATTTTGGGGGCTTATCGGGCGTGGTGTATGGTTTGTTGGGTTATATTTGGCTGTATCCTTTGGTCAATCCACGTGTTGGTTTTAGGCTTAATCCTGCGATTGTTATTTTTATGGTCGGTTGGTTGGCTATAGGTTATAGCGGTATTTTAGATGGGATATTTGGAAAAATGGCTAATGATGCACTCTTAATTGGTTTGCTAACGGGTGTAATTTTAGGCTGTGTTTTTGGTTTACTACATCGTATGACGGATGATAATTTGAAATCCTCTTAGAAGCTAGAAGCGGCATTATTTAAAGCAAGTTTAGCCCCCTTGCTTTTTTTAGTCGTACTATATTAGAATGATAATTATTATTATTTAGATTTACTAATGTGGTGTGTGTTGGCTAAGATATTTCTTTTAAAGCATCTGTATCAGTGGCATTGGATTAGCTCAGCGATTTGCTTGGTAGGGATTTTATTGTTTAGTGTAACGGGTATTACCTTAAATCATGCGGCACAAATTGAAGCAAAGCCTAAAATAGAGCTGACGCAAACAGCAACGCCTATAAAAATAAATAAGCAATTACAACAGCTTACTCAAACATCACCTCCTGTATTGCCAAAAAACATTGAGCAATGGTTGCGTACGCAACATGGTATTCGTTTGAGTGATGAGTCCCAACTCGAATGGTCAGCCGATGAAGTTTATATTTCTTTGCCTAAAGCAGGCGGTGACGCATGGGCGCGTTTTTCGTTAACCGATGCTCAGTTTGAATATGAGTCAACCAGTCGTGGCCTAGTTTCTTTGTTTAACGATTTGCATAAAGGCCGACATACAGGTGTGGCGTGGCAATGGTTTATTGATATTTTTGCGTTGGCGTGTTTGGTTTTTTCGTTAACGGGCTTTTTTATTTTACAGCAGCACGCCCGTCGTCGACCGATGGTGTGGCCATTAGTGGGGGCAGGTTTAGTTGTTCCTGCGTTATTAGTGGTGTTTTTTGTGCATTTTTAGGAGTAGTTATGAAGCAATTTTTTTACGGTGCATTTTTAACACTTAGCTTAATAGCCACCGTTAAGGCAGCAGAGTTAAATGTGAGTCTGCAAATTCCTGCCTTAAATGTCGCCGAATATCATCGCCCTTATGTGGCTGTTTGGTTAGAAAATGATAATCAGCAATTTGTGGCTAATTTGTCGGTTTGGTATGACCTCAAAAAGCGTGATAACGGTGGCACAAAATGGCTTAAAGATTTACGTCAATGGTGGCGTAAAAGTGGACGTGAGCTGACGATGCCAATAGATGGTGTCTCGGGTGCAACACCTAATGTGGGTGAGCATCAAATGGTTTTTAGCGATAAAAATACGCCTTTAAATAAATTGACAGTAGGCCATTATCAGTTGGTGGTAGAAGCTGCGCGTGAGGGTGGTGGGCGCGAAGTGTTACGTATTCCTTTTGATTGGCAAAATAAAAAAGCGAGTCAAGGTGCGGCACAAGGTCAAGAAGAATTAGGCAAAGTTACTGTATTGGTTAAGCCTTAAGGAGTATTTGTAATGTTAATTAAAAAGACAGTCGTTGCTTGTGCGTTGTTAGTGGCGGTGACTCAGGTTCATGCTCATCGGCAATGGTTATTACCTTCGAGTACACAAATTGATGCCAAAGAAGCATGGGTGACCATTGATGGTGCGGTGTCTGAAAACCTATTTGATTTTGATACCAACGCTTTAGCCTTGGATAATCTGCAAATTGTTGCGCCTGATGGCAGTTTGTTAAGCCCATCCAATAGCGTAACAACAAAATTTAGGAGTTCGGCAGATATTAAGTTAGCGCAAAAAGGCACGTATAAAATAAGTCAAAGCTCACAAAATATCATGGCAACGTATACCTTAAACGGTGAGTCAAAACGCTGGCGTGGTACAGAAGAAAATATGACTCAGATACCAAGCACAGCTAAAGATATTAATGTGTCACGCACTTTTACTCGTTTAGAAACCTATGTCACGGTTGATAAGGCCACAAATAGTGTACTTAGCATGACAACAGGGCAAGGTTTAGANNGGTAAGCCTTTGGTTAATCATATGGTTTCAATTATTGCAGGTGGTGTGCGTTATCGTGGCATTTTGGGTGAAATAACTGCGGTAAGTGATAAAAATGGTGTAATAGAAGTCACGTGGCTCAATGCAGGTATGTATTACTTAAAAATAACTTATCCGCAAGCAGACGAGATGTTAGTCGATGGCAAACGCCCAGCCATGCCCACCAAACGTTATAACTATGCACTTACGGCGGAAGTGCTAGCTCAATGACTTCTTACATGTAATATATTGTTGTAAATATAAATGATAATTGTTATCATTTGAATATTCTAGCCAGTTTTATAACCAGCCAATCCTGTAAGTCCTACTATCTAGGGGTATTGCGCTGTGTCGATGATTATTTCCCGTAAAAACACCACCTTATTAACTTCATCAATGATGACTGTTGTTAGTAGTTTGGCAATTCCTGTTGTGTATGCTCAAGAAGCACCCGTTTTAAATGAAGTTAAGATTCAGGCTGCATTAGATGTACCGTATAAAGCCGAAAAATCGTCTTCTTCTAAACTCACACAGCCTTTAGTAGATACCCCAAAAACGGTACAAGTATTAAAAAAAGAAATGTTAAAAGAGCAAGGCGCAGCCTCTTTAATGGAAGCGTTGCGTAATACGTCGGGTATTACCATGCAGTTAGGTGAAAATGGTAACACGGCGGCTGGTGATACCTTTCAGATGCGTGGTTTTTCGGGGCAAAGCTCAACATTTGTTGATGGCGTGCGTGATTTAGGAGCTGTCTCAAGAGATGT
>DDBM01000073.1:0-3913 GCA_002333125.1 Moraxellaceae bacterium UBA2032
GGACGCACCCAATACGAAAAATCACCATATAAAGTTTGATACACCACCAACTCTTCTTCGGTTTCGCTATGTTTAGCCACAGCAATTACCTGATAATCTTTGCCTTTATAATGGCGATAACGCCCGACTTCTACTGTTTGCTTCATGAAAAAATATCTACCAAAGTTAAAGGGCCTGAGCCATCTTTCCAATATAATTCACCGCCCGATTCAATAAACTTTTCAAGCGCAGTACGCACCACACCAAAAGCCAAATTTAAACATTGAAACGAATCCACACCCGGTACTTTAACCACATTGGGGTATAAGCCATCTAAGGCTATTTCGGATTGCCAACGACTCTCTAATGGCTCAGGTAAACCTACTTGTAATTTAACTAGACGAAACTCACCATTTTTCATTTTGGCTAATACTTGACGTTCGCCAATAACATATTTCACCATATTTGTTTTTTCGGTCACCACTTCATCTCACTTATACAGTCATGGTCATATTGATTACGTTCCTCGGTACGAAACGCCTGAAAACGCAACTCATCGCGTTTTTTGTCACAACGGAGCTTTTTTTGAATGCGTGTTTCTTGCTTGACTTTATTATGGCTTATTTTAGGAGTGGCTTTGGCATTTTTTGTTTTGATAGATTTTGTTTTTGGGGTTTTAACGACATTTTGTGATTCGGGTGGCAACTCAATAGTCTGTGCAGGTTGGCCACTACTGCTCGCCGCATCACCAAAATGCCACTGTCCATTAGCATCTTGCCAACGATACAAATTATTTTGCCCCGACCATACAGCCGTACTTAACACAAAACAAAATATCACCACGATACTACGCATACGCACTCCTTACTTAAACATAAACATCTTCCTTGCCATCAATTCTATGATTTGGCTCATTAAAAAACTATCTTTTTAGCGTTAAAAACTTAAAATTTGCAACACATGTACAAAAACACCTGTTTACCCTCGCCAAAAACACGGTAATATCCCTCCACTTAAAGATGACTTTTCAAAGCCAAACAAATAATATACGCTTGTATATTATTGTATACATACTAATCAGAGGTTGTCATGTTATCCAATTTACCCGCTCCTATGGTTGGCGCAATCAATTGTGTAGCACTTGTATCTAACACAATCATTTCATGCACACCTCTGTTTGGTTTTGCCTTATTAAAACTTGCCCCCATCAAGCCTTTACAAAAGGTCTGCACACTCAGTTGTATTAAAATTGCCGAAGCATGGATTGCCATTAATAGTGCCGTTTTAGGCAGCACTCAAAAAACCCAGTACAACATAACAGGCGACTTAAATGACGTTAAATACGACGGCTGGTATATGGTTATTGCCAATCATCAATCGTGGGCAGATATTTTTATATTACAAAAAATCTTTAACAAACAAGCACCATTTTTAAAGTTTTTCTTAAAGGGTGAGTTAATTTATGTGCCTGTTATTGGTTTAGCGTGGTGGGCATTAGACTTCCCCTTTATGAAGCGTTATGGCAAAGAGTTTTTAGCAAAACACCCCGAACTCAAAGGTAAAGATTTAGAAACCACTCGCAAAGCTTGTGAAAAATTCAAATATACGCCCGTCTCTATTATGAATTTTTTAGAAGGAACTCGTTTTACGCCACACAAACACAAGCAACGCGAGTCACCTTACAAGCACTTACTCAAGCCTAAATCGGCAGGTATGGCTTATGCACTTAATATTATGAATGAACGCATTGATACCTTAGTTGATGTCACTATTTACTATCCTGATGGCCGACCTAATTTTTGGGAGTTTATGTGTGGCAAAAATAAAACAGTTGATATTCATGTACAAACACGCCAAATTCCAACCCAATTAAAAACAGGCGATTACGAAAATGACCGCAGTTTTAGAGTTGACTTTCAGCATTGGATTAATCAGATTTGGCAAGAAAAAGACGCTCGTTTAGAAGGTATGAGTCAAAAACACCGCTAAATCCATGTGCTTAAAAACAGACTTAAAACGTATTTTGTCATACAAACGTGCCGTTATAACTTGTAAAATAGTTTATAATATCACCATTAAATGGCGGTATTAAGCGTTAAAAACATAGCCATACAAAAGCATTATTATACCTTTTGTCTATTTTTATGTGTTGTAACATCTTTCTACTTGCCAAGCCTTTTGTCTTAGACTAGGATTCGACCTATAGTCTAAAGACTAATTTTTATCCATCAAAGGAGTTATCCCTATGCGTAAGTCATTGCTAGGATTAGTATTGGTAGCCGCTNNGCTGCGGCTATTGTTAATGCTGCAGTAGCTGCTGCACCTGCTCGTGCTGGTGCAATTACGGCTTTTGCTGTTAGTAAAGGCGTTCCTCCTGCAGTTGCAGCTCAGGCAGCTATTGCTGCTGCACCGGGTCAAGCAAATAGTATTAACCAATCTGCTGGTTTGTCTAACACAGGCAACGATGGTTTACTAGGTAGTTCTTCTGGTACTGCATCTGGTGTTACCATTACTGGTGGTAATACTGGTTCAACAGGCGGTGGCGGTGGTGGTAGCGGTAGTAACTCACCTACTTAATCGTTATCGTGTTAGAAAAAGGGTCTTTTTAGACCCTTTTTTATTGTTTACATTTATATGATTACTTTCCTTTTATGCAACGTTTCTTATTTTTAATCTTTTGTGGCATTTTACTTTGGTCGCCACTACCTTTAGGTAGTCATCGAATATGGTCTGCTGCCCTATTAGAGTGGTTAATTGCGATTTTATTTATTGTATGGCTATTCAGTAAAAAAACCGAAGAAGGCAGTCCACAAGCATTAGGCCATAATAAAACTATAATCGGCTTGTTTTTTGCCATTCCACTGTGGACAGCTTTACAACTCGTTCCCTTACCACCAGAGATATTAACGTGGTTAAGTCCACAGCATCTACACTACACGGCTAACCCGCAAGCATGGCAAAGTTTATCTTTAGATACAGGCGCTACTCTTTATAAGCTCCAAAAAAGTATAGCTTATGCTTTGTTTTTTGTTTTAGCCCTCGCTCTTATCAATACCCCAAGTCGTCTTAATTTAGTGGCTCAAGCCATTGTTATTAGTGGTGTGTTTCAGGCTGCCTATGGTGTATTAGTGGTATTAGGCGGTTCTACATTTGATATTTTTAATATTGCTGCGATAACAGGAAAATCATATATATCTTCTGCAAGTGGTACTTTTGTAGGTCGTAACAATTTTGCAGGCTATTTAGAAATGGCGATTGCCTTAGGTGTAGGCTTATTGGTCACACAAATTTTACTTAATAAAGATAATTTTGCGGGCTTTAGAGCCAGTTTACGCAACTTTATGTTTACCATGCTGAGTGGCAAAGCACGTTTAAGAGTATTTTTGGCATTAATGGTTGTTGCTTTAGTTTTATCACACTCTCGTGGTGGTAATAGTGCCTTTTTTGCTAGCTTAGGCGTTTGTGGCATCGTGGGCTTATGGTTATATCGTAAACATAATAAAGCCAAGTCATTAGCTGTTTTATTTGGCAGTTTAATTGCCGTTGATGTTTTGATTTTAGGCTCATGGTTTGGTTTAGACCAACTTGCCGCACGCTTAGAATCAACTGAGCTGCAACACGAAGAGCGAACTTTTGTGTTTCAAAACAACATTGATGTATTACATGACTTTTGGTTGACTGGCTCTGGGGCAGGCAGCTATTACAGTATTTTTCCTAATTACCAAGATAACCAGTCTATGGGCTTTTATGATTTTGCCCATAATGACTTTTTACAAATTGGTATTGAATATGGCCTGATTGGCAGCCTATTTTTTGGATTAATTGTTTTGCTGTGCTTTATAAAAGCTATTCAGGCTCAAACACAACGTCATACGGCTATTTTAAAAGGAATGGGCTTTGCTGCCATGATGGGAATTATGAGTATTATGATTCA
>DDBM01000073.1:4036-4349 GCA_002333125.1 Moraxellaceae bacterium UBA2032
GCCAATGACTTATTGTCTGCCACTTTGAGTGTGGAGTTAAGCAATAAAAATCCTGCGCTATTAGCTAAAGAGCTTACGACCATAACTAATGAGTCTTTAAAGTTAGGTGCAAGTTACACTACCGTTAAGTTAACCAGCGGCAATCAACAAACCTACCCTATTTATAATGATAAAAATAAATTAGATGGCTGGCGTGGTCGTGCCGAAATTCAGGTTTCTAGTAAAGATTTTAAGGCGGCAGGTGAGTTAATTAGTCAACTACAAAGCAAGCTACAGTTAAATAACTTAAACTTTAGTGTTGCGCCCGAAACAC
>DDBM01000156.1:0-12620 GCA_002333125.1 Moraxellaceae bacterium UBA2032
ACGGTTAATGTGTCGGCAGAAAAGTTTGTGCATAAAAAATTACAACCCGAAGAAATCAAACGTATTTTACAATACGCATTGTGGGACTTTGAACAGTTACGGTTATGGAATCACGACCAAATTAGTTTAGTCTTGAGCCAATTAAGCACCTCTATGGGCTATAAGCTACGCGATTTTATGTTTCCGTTCTTTGTAGCCATTGCTGGCAGCCCTTCAAGTACACCCGTTATGGAGTCGATGGGGATACTTGGTGCAGACTTAACCTTTGCTCGTTTGCGCCAAGCTGTTGAAGTTTTAGGCGGCTTGTCAAAAAATGAGCAATCAGAATGGCAAAAGCATTGGTTGTCATTAAAAAGTGTTGACAGCCCTGCGGAATCTATTTAAAATTCGCGTCCTCAGATGCGGTCCCATCGTCTAGCGGTTAGGACATCGCCCTTTCACGGCGGTAGCCCGGGTTCGATTCCCGGTGGGATCACCAAATCTAAAAAAGCCAGCTATAAGCTGGCTTTTTTATTTTCTGCTGTTAATAAAATCAAAATATAAAGTTTACATGCACACAAAAAACAGTTGATGTGTTGCAGGACAACGGTTCAACCCATCGACTGGCCAAGCTCACCGTACATAAAAATCCAAATAAATTTTTGATTTAAGGCAAACCAAGCACATATTCCCCATGCCACGCTTCACCCTCTCCAAACTCAAAACTTTTTACTAAAGCCACAAGCTTGGTCTCTAAGCCTAGATTATTTAAATTACTGCTAATGACTTCACACTGACTTACTTTACCTGTTGCTGTAATCGCTAGTTTTAAATGTAGCTCACCTTTTATATTTAGAGAGTCGCTTAATTCACGTAAATAAATATTTTTTAACGCCACATGATGCTGCTCAAAAACGCGCTGCACTTCTTGCAAACGTGTTGTTACTAATTGCTTTGACTCTGCACGTTCTGGTTTAGTCTCATCAAGACGCGCTTGAGCATCACGCATAAGTGCTTGTTTGGCCATGATTGGGTTGGCTTGTCTTTTTTCGCTAAGTTGGCGTTGGGCATTATCTTTTTCTTGAGCTTGACTTGCTCCTAATGCACCTTGTGCTATTGGCTGATTAACTTCTTCTTTTTTAGTTTTAGTTATTGCCTCTAAAACAGGCTTAGGAGCTGCTACCTCCACAGAATTATCTTCTTCTAATGTTGTTAAATTATCACTCATCATAGAAGGTACAGTTTGGGATTTTTTTGCAGTCTGTGGCGCATCATTATTACGGCTTTTTTCTTGTTGAGGAACGGATGATGGCATAGCAAGCGTTTTTTGTTGAGGGGCAGAATTTTTTATACTTTCTTCTTTGAAAGGTTCATCAGGAAAAGACGCTACAACGGGCACATCTTGGTGTATCTTCACCGACATCGCTTGTTGTAACTGCTGTGGCTGCTCGGCTTGCCAATACCATATTAAACTGGTTGCCATAACCACCGTTGCCGCCACCGAAAATGGTTGATGCCATGTTTTTTTGATTTTAGCCGCATTTAAAATAACTTGGTCGATGTGTGAACTTGGCTCTTGTGTGGGTAATTGACGATATAATTGCTGTAAGCGGGCATCTAAGCCATCATTATCATTCATGACTCACCTCCCAAACAGCGTTGTAATTTGGCTTGAGCATATCTAAAACGGCTTTTTAAAGCCTCAAAAGCAACATTTAATTGTTGAGCAATATCGGCCAGTGTTAATTCGGACTCTAGCTTTAACACCAATACCGCACGTTGTTCTTCGGGAAGCTGTGTTAAACACCATTGTAAACGCTCCACTAAGCGTGTTTGTTCTAATTGGGCATGAGGCTCATGGCTACTACACGCCACAAACTCGTCATCATCTTCTAAGGTATCATTAGCAGACAATTTACCTTGTTGCCGATAAAAATCTAATAATCGACTATGAGCAATACAAAACAAATAACTTCTAAAACTGGCGGTGGCTGTGTAGCGTGTACGCTGTTTAATTAAGCTAAGCCATATGTCTTGATAAACTTCTTCGGCTTGTGCTTTTTGACCAATATTACGCAATAAATAAGAAAAGATAGGCTGACGATAACGTTGATATAACACCGCAAAAGCCCGTTCTTGGCCTGATTGATAAGCCAACATGAGTGCCTCGTCGCTGTTTTTGTTGTCGATGTTATAAGTCATTATTAAGCAGTATTTTTAGACAATACGTTAATGTAACAAGTTTAAAACATTGAAGATAGAGGGCTTGCGCCCTCTATAAAAGCTACTCTACATTTGGCTCTACTTTACCCGCCAATGCCTGAGCATTTTTTACCAGTTGAATAAATTCGGCTTTTGCGCCTGTATTATCAAACCCTTTGGCTTGTTGCGCGATTTGTGCCACTTGAGCATAACTTAGCTGCCCCATATTACTCGACTGACGTAATAACTGGCCAAAGCCTGCCACTGCGGTAGCAAAACGCTGACTCTCAGAGGCATTATTAAAACTAATCACTGTTTTAGGCATCACTAAAGGCTGCGTCCACAAAATGCTTTTATCTGCATTTGGCTTTTTATACCTAATCTTTAAAAAAGCAAGCTCTTTGCTGATTGGTTTGGTTTTTGCTTGGTCTTTTTGATAACGTAACGCATCAACCGAGGCTTGGGCAGTTTTGGGCGTAATTTCGTAAATAGCGGTCACGCTTTTACCTGCGCCTACATCACCTGCATCGACCTTATCATTATTAAAATCTTCACGATTTAATTGACGATTTTCGTAACCAATTAAACGATANNCCTACGTCGGCAATTTGCTCCATCATGGCATCATTAAAATTACCTTGACCAAAACCTAAGGTCGATAAAGTCACGCCTGTTTCACGCTCACGTTTGACCATGTCTTTAATTTGATTGGTATCGGTTACGCCTACATTAAAGTCGCCATCGGTAGCCATCAAAATACGATTGATACCGTCTTTGATATAGCCTTTACGTGCCATTTTATAGGCCAACGCTAACGCCGATGTACCTGCGGTACTCCCCCCTGCTTGTAATCGACCTAAAGCCGCCAAAATATCAGCTTTGTTATTGCTTGGCTCTAAAACCACTTCGGTACGACCTGCATACACCACCAAAGACACGGTATCTTGCGGGCGCAATTGCTGGGTTAACATTTGCAAACTGCTAATCACTAACGGTAATTTATTGGCATCATTCATAGAGCCAGATACATCAACCAAAAAAACCAAATTAGCAGGTGGCATGGCCGATATATGACTCTCTTGAGCTTGTACCCCAATTCGCAATAAATAATGGTCAGGTTGCCACGGCGCGGTACTGATTTCGGTGTCAACCGCAAAAGGATGCTCATTATTGGCTTTAGGATAAGGATAATTAAAATAATTAATTAGCTCTTCGGTGCGTACTGCATCGGCGGCAGGTAATCGACCTTGTTGAATCGACTGCCGTACTAAAGCATAACTGGCGGTATCTACATCTAAACTAAAGGTAGAAACAGGGTCAGTGGCAACTTGTTTAACCACGTTATCTTTAAAATGTTCAAATTTATCACGTTCTTCGCGCGGCATGGCTTGGGTGTCCATCATGCCATACACCATAGGTGGCGACATGGCGGCACCAACGGCCATTTTTGCAGCAACTCTAGCTTCTTGGCTTTGCGCGAGCTTTTCTTTTTTTAAGTTTGCACGTTGTGGCATGGGAGCTTGATTGGTGGCCATGATATCCGCTTCTTGGCTTATCAAGGCATCCTCTTTAAGTGAGGTGGGGTATTCAGGGCTAGGTGTATTACTTTGATGTTGAGGCATGGCATCTTTATAAGAGCAGCCACCTTGCAACATGGCAAGAGTAATCATTAAAGCGAGTGGATGGCGTTTCATGGTAAATATCCTTGTTTTGGTAAGAGATACTTTAGTAAACGCCACACGATCAAAAAAGGGTTAAAATAAATTTTTATTTTTTACAGACACCTGCTTTATGGATTATTTACTGATTTATTTGTTACTTGGCTGCTTTTCTGGGTTTGTCGCAGGCTTATTTGGCATTGGTGGCGGCATGGTGATTGTGCCGATTTTAATTTTTAGCTTTAAAGCACAACATATTCACCCCAGTATTATTACTCACTTAGCCATTGGCACCTCATTGGCTTGCATTATTGTTACCTCGTTAAGTGCGGTTTGGGCGCAGCATAAACGCGGTGCGGTGTTATGGCCTGTCGTCAAAAAAATGGCGTTTGGATTATTTGCTGGCTCTATTGTTGGCGCACAAATCGCCCATCTTATTCCTGCAAGGCAATTAGAAATTATTATCGGATTGTTTGCTTTATTAACTGCCGCACAAATGTTTTCGGGCTGGAAGGGTAAACTAGGACATGTTCCACTACCACAAAGCACAGGTTTAAGTGTTGCAGGCTCAGGTATTGGTGCTGCCTCTGCTATTTTTGGCATTGGTGGTGGCACATTTACCGTACCGTATTTAACGCTACATGGCGTGGCAATGACACAAGCGGTTGCTAGTGCCTCTGCTTGTGGTTTGCCTATTGCCTTAGGTGGTGCGGTTGGTTTTATGTGGACAGGTTGGCACGACATTAATTTACCTAAAGAAGCATGGGGCTTTGTACATTTACCTGCTTTTATTGGTATTAGCATCACCAGTTTATTTTTAGCTAAACTGGGTGTCAAAATGGCGCATCAACTGCCTGCAGCTACACTTAAAAAACTGTTTGCAGGCTTATTAGTTGTTGTTGGTGTACATTTTATTGTGGGCTAAATAAGTAATTACTGCACAAATTATAAAAGAGTAAAAATTATGCTGCTTGTTCCGAGTGACAAACCGTTTGACTATCGTCAACCTCCACGCTTGAGCTTGGGACTGGCTGCTTTATTGCTGATTTTATTTGCATGGCTTAGTCCACAACAACAGTCACAAATTGAAAGTTTAAGTGTTCAATATCAACAACAACTTCTTAAATTGGAGTGGCCATTATATCCCACGCATATTTTACAACATCAGCAAATAGACACGCTTAATCAACTCCAATTTGCTTACGAACATAAAGACAATACCCTACTGATGCAGCAAATGGGTTTTGACCGTGCTTTTGTACAAAATATTCAAAGTACAGGTGATAACTATTTTGAACCCGAACAATTCTCAAAATGGCAAAGCGCTCGCCAAGAATTTGATATTCAAAGAGACCAACTGATTAGCCAAGTATTAGGTTTAGATGCACAACGTTTTCGCCCAATTACTTATTTTAGTTATGCTTTTTTTGAACCCTCACTGTATAGCGTATTGGCGGCGGCATTACTACTTTTATTGGTTGGTATGGTGGTTGAGTGGTCAATGGGGAGTGGTGCATTATTGAGTGCTTGGCTTGTAGGCAGCATGGTAACAGGCATCACGTTTAACTTATCGCACTTACATAGTGTAACGCCGTTATTAGATAATACAGGCGCAATGGCTAGTGTTTTAGGTATTGCCTTTATGCACTTTAGAAGTCGCCAAAGTTTGACTATTATTGGTACTAAAACACAATTAAGCGGCTGGTTATTTTTAGCTTTGTTTGCCCTTATTGCTGGTATTGATTTTGCCGTTGACCACTTATTAAATACAGGTTTGTTAATAGCACACAGTTTGTCTTTTGTATCAGGAATAATCGTTTGTGTACTGTATAATCGTTGGTTTGCAAGTCAATCATCAGACGACAATTTGGCAGAAGTTATTGTTGATGAAGAGCCGCTTAACAATGCCTTATACCAAGAGGATTTAGATAATGCCTTACAAAAAATAGCCAACTTCAACTTTAGTTTAGCCGAACAAGATTTACGCGAATTAGCACAAAAATATCCGCAAGATAAACGTATTCAAGAAACGCTTTATCATTTATGTAAGTTTAGACCATCAGAATTGGAGTTTGAGGAGTTAGCCTGTAGTTTATTTAACTTACCCAATCAGGCCAGTGCCAATCATACCGCGTTAAGAATCTATAACGATTATAAAAAACGTAGCCATAGTTTTGTGGCCTTAGATACCGATACTTGCCTGCAACTTGCGATGCGTTTTGCGCGTATTAATGCGTTTAAGGAGGCCGAAGAAATTTTTAAACGTGCCTTAGATGACAAACGCCCGTCTTTATTACTCAAAAAAGCAGCACTTAACTTACAACAGGCATTTTTAGCGCAACATCAAGAGCAACGTGCTAAGTTTTATCAACAGATTGCTAATCGACCTGAGGAGCAAACAACGTAAATCATAAAACAAAATCCTCTTTAGGCTTACCGCCTAAAGAACGCCAAAAACGCTCAATTAACTCATAACGAGCATGCTTTTGAAAGCGTAACGCTAAATACTCCATTGCCTCTAGAGCTTCGGCAGCAGCATTTAGTTTTTCGTGTAACACCTTAGCTAATAACAAATAAGCTTCGGGTAACTGCGGATAATGCGGATACTCTTTATGCAATTGGCGTAACAAATCACAACCCAGTTCATAATGCTGATTATCAACACAGGCTTTGGCTAAATTAAACCGCATTTCGGGTGTAGGTGGCATAAAATCTGGCACTAAATGCCTTACTTTAATTAATACCTCTAATGCTTGTGGTACTTGCCCTACTTCTAATAATGCCTCCATATAATGACTTGCTTGAATAGGCACTTGCTGTGCATCTTGCATAAAAATAAGCAACTGATAATACTGTTCTTGAATTTCTGGATTATTTTTTTTCTTTTCACTTTGTGTTTTTAATAATGCTGCAGCCTTTTCGTAAGCCCCTTCTTTTAAATAAACAGCTAAACGTGCCTGCTGCTTATCTTGTAATTTGGATACGCTACGTTTTTTATTTTTTTTACCTAGCACCTCAAAATCTAAGACTTGATGAAACTCAAATAACACATAACCCACAACAGACATCATCACCCATAAACCATAACTATATAAGGCCTGCTCTAACCCCTGCGTTATTTGTGGCGACAATACATCGGCTAACAAACTGATAATTGCGGAAGTAATCACTAGCAAAAACAAAGAAGCAGCGACTAAAGGCACATAAAAAAAACGCAAATCTGAAAGCATGGTTTTTATAT
This sequence comes from Moraxellaceae bacterium UBA2032, assembly GCA_002333125.1. GTDB lineage: Bacteria > Pseudomonadota > Gammaproteobacteria > Pseudomonadales > Moraxellaceae > Agitococcus. Next base: position 7,081 of record DDBM01000156.1, read on the forward strand.
TAGAAAATTGCAACATAGAGGCAATGCTTTTATCTACCGCTACCGTCATTAACATCGCTGGCAATACAAACACTAACAATGTCGCCAAGCACCCTGCTAATAAGGCCATTTTTGCCGTTAATACATCTAAACTCACAAAAATAACTGCAATAGCTAAGCCAATTTGTAACGTAAGCTTATTGGTATTTTTACTTAACACATTAATACCTATGTCTTTTAACTCACCCGTTGAAGCTTGTTGTAATAAATGCCAACCATAAATAGCCGCAACAGTATAAGCCCCAAACATCATAGGTAATGTCATTGTATCTGGCATAAATATAGGTATTACAAATAACAACACCAGCAAAACTGCACCCAGTAAACTTAATGGTAAACGCATAAATTGTGTATATTGCAGCCAAAATGGCACAACGGGAGCAGCCTGATGTAAGCTAGTTAGGACTTTATTGCACAAAAAACAAGAAGGTTCAGTGTCACTTTCTAAGGAAGGCTGCACACAATCATTGCATAAACTAATATGGCACGTTGTACAATGCCATGTTGCAGACTGCAGCGGATGATACTTACAATAATCTGTCGCCATATAAATACGCACTTTTATTAATAGGCCAAACGGTATGCCACAATCTCAAGCCAACGTGATTATCATTGGTGCCAATTTTGCAGGACTAAACACTGCAAAACACCTTGATGCAAAAGAGTATGTTGTTACAGTCATTGATAGCCAAACACATTTTGAATGGCTACCTCATATTCATGAGCTTATTTCACGTCATAAAAAAGCAGAGCAATTACGACACAATAGACAACAATTAGTCGAGCGAATGGGTCACACTTTTGTACATAATACCGTGATTGCTATTGATAAAACGGCTCAAAGTGTAGTGACCGAGAAAAGTTGACATATTACATGCCAATCGTTCAACCGCACTTACCATAAAAACTGAAGCTTGAGTGCTTGTGACTACTTAATTGCCCTTAGCGTAATGGTATTAGGGCAATTAGGTTTAAAGGTTTTACACGCTGCAAACTGACCTAATTTGTCATAACACACACGAACTTCGGTTAAAAAGGTTTTATCTTGCTGAGTCTGGCATCTAAAAAAGAAGCCCTTTTCGGGTAAGTCTGCATTTAATTTTTGCACTTCTTGACTTAAAAAATCTTGCTCAAACTCACGGTCATTTGGAGATGAGGTAGTAAACACTTCGGGGACTTTTAATTTATTTGCATAACTCATCACCACCCTAAAATACTCTTGTGCCGACAAGCCAGTACAAGCACCATAACTTTGCCATGCTTTATTACGCATCTCTTCATCGGGCATAATTTTTTCGAGTACACTTTGTTGTATTGGAGATAGCTCAGGAGGCTTTTCACTGCAAGGCTCTTCTTTAGTTACTGCCTTTTCTTTCCATAAACCATGCACAATCAATGCGTAGCCTTCTTGGCATTGTCTTAACTTACGACGCTCTGGATGTAAAACACAGGCGGCAGGTGCAAAATTAATAGAAAGTAAATAATGAGGGCGAGGTGCATTATCATCTGACCATACAACTGTTGGCAACACCAAAGCTGTCATCATAAACATCAAAGGTAAAATAGGCTGGCATCGACTCATTGGCAACCCTCGTTATCCACATTATGCGTTTAGAACAAGCTTAAATTTTATCCGCTTAATAAGAGCAAAGAATTTTGCTCATGCTTTCATCCAGAGCAACACCACATAGTTAAAATAATAATTAGTTTTTATGTTGGCGTTGCTAAAGGTAGCCTTAAAGTACTTTTTTTGCTGTTGGTTTTTGTTATTTGCTGTTACCGTTCGTTATTCTTTAAAATATTTTGTAGTATAAAACAGACAAAATGAGTCCTATTTTTTGTATAAATTCTTAGTATAAAAAAACAACCATTTGATAACTATACTTATTATTTAATAAAGCGTCTCTTGTAACGGTTTTAACAATTTTTCGTACTCTTGTAGTTTTTGGTACTTCTGTTATCATTCATTTTAACAGGGCAGTTGCAGGATTTTTGGACAAGACATTCATGATGAATGCAACAAGGCCGTCAGGACTAGCTTGGAGCTGGATGTGTTAGGAAACACAAAAGGAAGCGTGAGGACTACGCTAAGGATTCGTCAGGACGCGTTTATGGGACACAGGAAAAGGACTGCGTGCCGAGAGGCATAAAAAATGGAAAGGAAACACAAGGTTGTGTAGGGAACAATGGGATGGATACAAAACGGGGCAGATTTTCTGCCCCGCTTGTATTTTAAGGCTTAAATTTTTGCCTCAACCACCTGCTTTACTTTTTTGCCTGCATTAACATCATCACACGCTCATTGGCATCTTGCATCCACTGCTGACTAGCAAACATCAGCTCTTGGGTAATTTGTGGCATTTTTTGGGCAATGCTTTTGCCCTCTGGTGTACTGTAAAAAGCAATCGACTTTTGCATTTCTTCTTTGCTAAAAATACGCGCATAAACCGTTTGCTGCTTATCTAAAATCTCTTGAATATTTAGCTCTTCATCCAAAATGCTAAAAAAATCGGCTTTGATATAAGGCGGCAAATTTTGTTTGATTTGCTGCATCATGGACTCTTTGACCGATGACACGGCTGCAACTGAGCCATCTAATTTGATGAGCTGCTGCGCTAATTGTATTTTTTCGCTACTAGGTACTTCTTCTGCAAACACAGGGCTAATTAGCAAAACACTCAACAAAGCAACTATCTGTTTTTTCATGGTTTTTCCTTTAATAACATACGCTTGACTCACAATAAATTGGCAGTAAAAAGCCGCTGTTACAGCGGATTTTTTGAGACTTAACGCTCTAAATACTGCATTTTACCGTCCACACCATCCCATTCTTTGGCATCGACAGGTGGCTCGCCTTTTTCGGTAATGTTTGGCCAGATTTCGGCTAACTCGGCGTTTAGTTTAGTAAACTTTTCTTGGCCTTTAGGCACTTCATCTTCAGAAAAAATAGCATTAGCAGGACATTCTGGCTCACACAATGCACAGTCAATACACTCATCAGGATGAATAGCCAAAAAGTTTGGGCCTTCGTAAAAACAATCTACAGGGCAAACTTCGACACAATCTTGATATTTACATTTAATACAGTTTTCGGTAACGACAAAAGTCATGTTGTCCTGCCTCTTCAATCAATAAAACGGAACGATGATGCCCTATTCTAAGCGGTATTAACCTTATTTGTCAGCTTTAATCTCACTTTGCTTCATCAATAAACTTTGTAACTCATATAAGCATTGTAAGGCAGCGCGTGGCGTAAGGTTATCTATATCTATCTCTTTGAGTGTGGTTTCCACTTCACTCACCCTAGTCTTTTCTATGACTTTTTCTACTACCATTGGCTCGTTAAACAAGGCAGTTTGTTGGGGCGATGGCTTGTTTTTGGCTTTTTTGGCTAATGGGCTTTGCTCTAACTCATTAAGTTTGTGTTGTGCGGCTTGAATCACGACCATCGGCACACCTGCCAATTTAGCCACTTGCAAACCAAAACTTTTACTGGCCGCACCTTGCGTTACTCGATGTAAAAATACTAAATTGTCGCCATAATCACTGGCCTCTACATGAACATTAATCGCCCCTTGATAATGCTCAGGTAAGCTCGTTAATTCAAAATAATGGGTTGCAAATAAGGTTAAGGCTTTAATGTGCTGCACTAAATGCACTGCCGCCGCCCATGCCAACGACAAACCATCAAAAGTACTGGTACCGCGCCCTACTTCGTCCATTAATACTAAACTATGCTGTGTGGCATTTTGTAAAATATTGGCGGTTTCGGTCATTTCCACCATAAAAGTTGAGCGTCCACCTGCCAAGTCATCTGCCGAACCAATACGGGTAAAAATACGGTCTATACTGCCAATGGTGGCCGCTTGAGCAGGCACTAAACTGCCTATGTGTGCCAACAAGACAATCAACGCGGTTTGCCGCATAAACGTAGATTTACCACCCATATTAGGCCCTGTAATAATCAACATCCGTTGCTGTTGGCTTAATTGGCTGTTATTGGGCGTAAACGTGCTATTTAATACTTGCTCTACCACAGGATGACGACCTTGCTCAATATCAATCATGCTTTGTGCCACTAAGGTAGGCTGTACCCAACTCCCTTGATAGGCTTTATCTGCCAACGCAACCAACACATCTAACTCGGCCAAAGCCATGCTCATTTGCTGTAAAGGTGCAACATGTTGCACGAGTTCTTCGAGCAATTGTTCATATAAAAACTTTTCTCGCGCTAAGGCACGAGAAGCGGCAGACAAGGCTTTATCTTCAAAAACTTTTAACTCAGGGGTAATATAACGCTCTACATTTTTGAGGGTTTGACGACGAATAAAATGCGCGGGTGCGTTTTCGGCTTGGGCGCGGGTTAATTCAATATAATAGCCACTGACGCGGTTATAACCAATTTTTAAGGTAGGAATACCAGTCGCTTCACGCTCTTTAATTTCTAAATTTAAAAGATAATCGCCCGCATTGGTGCTAATGGCACGCAGTTCATCTAAGTCAGCATCGAAGCCTTCGGCCAGTACACCCCCTTCACGAATCACGACTGGTGGGTTTTCGATAATCGCTCGTTGTAATAAGTCGTGTAATTGGGGAAACTCACGAATATCCTCTTTTAACTGCATTAGCTTAGCCGTTTTAAAATATTGTAAATGCTGCTGTAAATGTGGCAACTCAGCAAACACTTCTCGCAGACGACTTAAATCTCGTGGGCGTGCGGTTTTTAAGGCAATACGCGCCAAAATGCGTTCGCAATCCCCAATGGCTTGTAAATGCGTTTGCAGTTTTTCATACATATAGTCTTGAGTTAACTCAATAATCGCTTGCTGACGCAATAATAGACTGGCGATATGACGTAACGGTTGATGTAACCAACGGCGTAATAATCGACTTCCCATCGGTGTTTGACAGCCATCTAAAACCCACGCCAAGCTATATTGAAACTCACCCGTTAAGGTTTGTGTTAGCTCTAAATTACGGCGTGTGACGGCATCTAAATAAATAAAATCACTGGACTGCTCAACGCGAATACCTTGTAAATGGGGTAAGGCTGTTTTTTGAGTATCTTTGGCATATTGTAATAATGCGCCTGCGGCAATCACGGCTGCTGGCAAGTTTTGACAGCCAAAACCTTGCAAATCTTTAACCGCAAATTGCTGACATAATAGATGTTGTGCTGTTTCTAAGATAAATTCCCACGGCTGACGTTTGGTAATGGGGCGCGTGTTATCTAACCATGACAAAATGGGTGAATCTTCACTAATGACAATTTCGGCAGGACTCAACCGTGCTAATTCTGCGGCTAAAGCTTGTGGCGACAACTCACAAGTTAATACGCTAAAACGGCCACTGCTAATATCTAAAACTGCTAAACCTAATTCTTGTTGATGTACGTGAATCGCTAATAAAGAGGCATCTTGTTTGGCATCTAATAAGGCTTCGTCTGTGACTGTACCCGCGCTTAAAATACGCGCCACTTTACGTTCTACAGGCCCTTTGCT
>DDBM01000156.1:12688-14065 GCA_002333125.1 Moraxellaceae bacterium UBA2032
GTGATAGTAGCGGATTTTTGAGCTAGACAACACCTAGTCATGTAAGACTAAGGCCATCTTCTATTTATTAAATTGTCAATTAGGGCAACTTTATGCGATACAAGTTGTTTTCATTTCCTGTTGTAAAATAAAGCATTCCCGTTGCTTTATCAAATTTTGGCTGTTGTATAACAAAAGCAAATAGTTGGGATGGTTCTTTGCTTGGTTGCCAAACCCATGTCGTGTTATTTTTGTTATAAACCACCTTACCATCACCTACAGCTACAACGCTTATATTGCTGGCAGGCAAGCTATATTGACTCACGCCATTATTAGCATTAATTGCGGTTTGACTGCCTATGGCATCTTCCCATACTAATAAATCATCATTCGCCAACCAAAAACGCTTCATCACTGTGCTTAATATTTGTTGATTAAGCGGGTTATCAACCGAGGCAAGTACTAAAGAATACGGTGCAGTATTGCCTTGGGGCGTTTGTTGCCATGCAATACGTGTTTTACTGGCCTGTGGATAATAATTTTGCAATCCATTATTAGTCAGGCGCGTCATTGCTTTGGTTTTTGTATCATATTGCAAAATATCAAAAAGCGAAGTTGTACCCGAACCTCCCGTTTGTGTCCATGCATAAAAACGAACGGTATCGGCTAATACCACCAAACTGTAGCTATTATTACCCAAATACGGGGAGTAGCTGGGCTTAGCAATAATATGACTTTCTTGAGTATCTACATTGTACAAATGATAACGTTGTAAACTGGTTGCGCTCCATACAATCCAACTACCAATCATAAGAGGAGCTTCTTGAGCATAATACCCTAAGCTGTTCTCTCCCGATATTTCAGAGATGTTTTTCAACGTCCCGTTATCCCATAAATAAACTTGGTATTGCTCCAAAATAATATCTTTACCCGACAGCAAAACTCGATTACCTATAACTTGTTTAATTTGTAGATAATCTATTTTAGTTTTTTCGGTGACTAATTTTTGTTGTGTAGTTACTGTGTCGTATAAAAACACGTTATTGGCATTTGCAAACAGCACGTTATTCTGACTCACATCTTGCATATAGCCATCAGCACCTAAGCTATATAAATACTCAGCCAAAATACTTCCTTGATAATTCACTTGTATGGTTTTTGTTATGGTACTGCCCGTTTTAGGCGTTACTGAGAGCGTTAAGGTATAACTACCTAATGGCAATGACGACATATCATAGGTTGTAGCAAAACTTTGTGTCGTACCTCGATAAATTTCTAAATCACGTAATTTAATGACCAATAATGGATTTGCTTCATCATCTATCACTGTACCCGATATAGCCAAAGAACTTCCAACAATCTGGCCGTCTAAGGGATTTGCAATCGTTAATTGTGGTT
>DDBM01000125.1 GCA_002333125.1 Moraxellaceae bacterium UBA2032
ACGCATACGTTGGGGATGGAGTGAGGCAACAAAACACCATTAACCCTCTACGCTTTTAAATATTCCTAACCCATTTTCTTGTTGACTATCTGAATGTCATCAGCTATTTTTACGAGATACTCAGCCTATAAACACATACATAATACAGTATACTGTGTCGTAAGTACGAACTGTATTTGGCCTAAAAACGTCCTACCACCATACTTTAAATGGAATTTCCATGTATAAACTACCCGTTGTAATTATGTGTTATTTAATCTCTATGTCAGCTTTTTCTGCTGAACTTATGCCTATTAGTGATGACGAAATAAGCGGCGGTGCAACATGCTTAATTATGAGTCCTCAAGGAAAAGTGTTGGTAGACGAACGCGTCAAAATTGATGGTATATTATTGGATATACAGAAAAAATCGGTAACTATCAACACAAAATACTGGCAAGGGGAAGATCTGGAAATCCGCTTCTCTTTGAATAAAGGGAAACTACTTGAGGATAAAAAAGGGGGATTCTCTGTTGGTAAAGGACCTATCGGTAAGTTGTCATTTAATTATAAAGGCATTAAAGGCACTGTAAAAGCGCACGAGCAGTGCTTCGGTGGGGATTAATTTTGCTTTTTAAAATCATAAGGCAGTATATAGATTATAGAGTTTTAGCTCTCAAACATTTCGTTTCTCAACGATAGTATTCGGTGAGACTCTTAATTTAAAATTGATTAACAAAATTCAACCTAATTAAAATATAAACGCTGAGTGTCTGTATGTTATTTCCAACCGTGGAATATGCTATTTTTTTTCTTGTTGTGCTGGCAGTTACTTGGATACTGGTTGAGTATAACGAACTGAAGAAAAATTTTTTATTAGCGGTGAGTTATCTGTTTTATGGCTTTTGGGATTGGCATTATATCCCTCTGCTATTTATTATTTCTCTAGTCAGTGGCCTGGTTGCCCAACAAATTCAAACGGCCGCTCTACCTAAATCGCGTAAAAGATGGCTGATAACAGGCATCGTTTTTTGTTTAGCCACCCTTGTTTATTATAAGTATGTGGGCTTTTTCATCATTAGCTTACTCGATATCTGTCGATTATTTGATGTACAACCACAATGGCACATCACTAGTCCCATGCTGCCACTCGGTGTGTCATTTTTTGTGTTTCATGCCATTTCGTTAATGAGCGATGCTTACCGCCACAAACTCAGCAATAAAGTCAATTTACGCGATGCGTTGTTATATATTGCTTTTTTCCCACAACTCATTGCAGGCCCTATTCTCAGGGCTTCCGCTTTTTTGCCACAACTAACGGCCAAATGCAATCCACAAACTATTCGAGTAAACCTAGCCTTGATGCTGATTTGCTCTGGCTTATTCAAAAAAGTCGTTATTTCTAATACCTTGGCGACTCAATTAGTTGACCCCGTTTTTGCCTCACCTGCATCATATGGCATGGCCGATACTCTGTTAGCTATTTATGGTTATGCTGCACAAATTTATTGTGACTTTTCTGGTTATACCAGTATTGCTGCTGGCTGTGCCATGTTACTTGGCTATAGCTTTCCGCGAAACTTTAATGCCCCTTATTATGCGACTGACCCTCAAGACTTTTGGCGACGCTGGCATATTTCGTTATCGACTTGGCTACGTGATTACTTATATATCCCATTAGGAGGCTCACAGGGTGGTGTAACGCGCACCTATGTTAATCTCTTTATCACCATGGTGTTAGGCGGTTTGTGGCATGGAGCTAATTGGACTTTTGTTATTTGGGGTGCGCTACATGGCAGTTACTTGGTGATACACCGTTACTGGAGCAGTCTTAATATCCCTCTCTTATTACGGTTACGAGAAGCATCGTCATGGCGTTGGATATCTCGACTGTTGTTGTTTCATGCTGTCTGTGTAGCTTGGATATTTTTTCGTGCGCCGTCATTTGAAATTGCGTTTGCCATGTTTAATAGTTTATCTGTACCAACACAACTGACGCTTGCAAGTTGGCCCATTATTATCATGTTAGCGTTGGGACTGTTTATGCAATATAGGCCAAAGCGGTGGGATGTAGGTGTAGAGCAAGAATTGGCACGCTGGCCACTCTTGATTCGTGGTGCTTGCTTGGCGGTCATTATTTTTGCGATTGAGGTGTTGGGACCCAGCGGCGTTGCTCCTTTTATTTACTTCCAATTTTAAGTGATTCAGTCATGAGCGTTCCCCAACTCACCAACTCTACGAAACAAATGACACTTGTTATGTTGAGTTTTTTGGCCACTATCTTTTTACTCGAGTCAGGCGGTTTGGTGGTATGGGCTCAGCGTTTAGAGATTGGCTCTTTACGCTCGTTTGCTGAACCTATCACTCAAAAAGCCCATGACCATGTCTCAGTGTTAGGTATTGCGTATTGGCGTAATACCCTATTAACCAGTTTAGCTAACATCGGTTGGTCCGATAGCCCTGTCGTCGATTCACCCACTAAGACATCGCCCACAACAACAAGCGCCGTGACAAGATGCCCTCCTCCTGCCGTACAAGCTGTAACGACAGCCACACCACTAGCCCCGAAAACACCAAAATCTTTAACGCCGTCAGATGTACCTGTCTTAACGCCTCTACCTTCGCTTTTACCTCATATAACAGCCAATACGCCTCGGCAGATTGGTTTGGTTGGCGACTCCATGATGGCCGTTGGCTTAAGCTCTACGCTTTTGCGAGAGGCTGCGAAACGCCCAGACCTTCATATTATTAAGGCATTTCGTTCAGGAACAGGATTAGCTAGACCAGATGCGTTTAATTGGCTGGCTGAATATCCTGCCATGCTTGGCACACACCAACCTGATGTCGTCATTGTCGCTATTGGCGCGAACGATGCTCAAGGCTTTGTTGAGAATGGCAAGGTATTAGCTTATGGTACAGAAAAATGGATTCAAGTCTATCATCAACGCGTGACAGACTTTATGAATATGATTAGTGCAAATGGCCAATATGTGCTTTGGGTTGGTATGCCGCCCATGAAACAATCATTTTTTAATACCAAAATGGCATTGATTAATCGTATTACCTATAGCGTTGTCAGCCAGTATCCTCAAGCAACGTGGTGGAATCCTGTACGCTATATTGGTGACGATAATGGGCAGTTTCGTGAGTTTGGCGCGTTGGCTGATGGTAAAGTCAGCCGCTTACGCTCTGCGGACGGCATTCATTTCTCAGATGAAGGAGCAAGTCTTTTAACATCTGAGTTAATCAACTGGCTTACGCCCACACCAGTGGCCATTAGTGGAAAAACGCCTCCGCAATGATGATTGTGCATCCGTGGCAGACTAAAACTACGGTTGGCAGGGATTTTCTAGCTGTATGGGTTTAAAAGGCGCGCCATTTGGCCACACGCCTAAAAATAACTGCTCTGTCGTTCCTTTCGCAAAAACGATGGAAGACGACAGACTATCGCTGGCTACGCCTTGATCAACCAAACTTAGCACTTTCCAAAAACCATAAAAGTCTAATTGATTCAATGAGGATGACGCTTCAAACCCTGCACGGCCTCGAATAATACGCGGAAATTGACTATCTGATAAGGCAAAGTCATAACGACTATCGGGCGCACCTGGAGAACCATGGGCAGAACGTACCGTTGCCTCACCATATTGGTCTGAAGGTAACAGCATCAACACGCGCTGGTCTGAATTAACACCACATAATTGACTCATAATTTTACGCGCAGTTGGCACACCTATAGTGGTATCAGCCGCGCCTGTTATCAGAACCATCGGCAAAGAGGGGGGGAGTTTTTGCACGTCTCCGATAATACTCTTAGCCTCCATCCCCGTTGCCACATGATGTGCATCACCAGGTGCTATTAAAACCAATGCTTTTGGTGCAGGTAGCCCCCAGTGGTCAGGTTGGATGGCGATATTTAAAGAAATAGCCGCACCCATCGAATAACCAACATACAGCACTCTATTCGTGTCAATTTCTAAGCCGTTCTCTGCAAACAACTTGAGTGCGGATAAATTTGCTGCCACCGCATTAGTCGTCACTACTTGTGGTGAGGTAGCCGAAGACTCTTGATAGACGGGATACACAACCACATGGCCACTACGCGCCAAATGATCAATCATTGCGCCAAAATTTTTAGGGTTCATCCCTTGCCAACCATGATGAAAGAACACCACAGGCACTTTCGTTTTATCATTTAATGGCGGTTGTTCAGGTAAAAAAACATACACACGCTGTGCGCCTTCACCATAGGCGAGCACTTTAACAGCGGCATGGACTTGTTGTTTTTTATACGCATCGGGTGAAAATTGAGCGGTCATCTGAGTAATGGAAGGCTCAAGTATTTGATATTCTGTATCGCCTGCACAAGCATCGACACTCATACTAAGCATAATGACTTTTAAAAGCTGGTTCATACGCGTCATGGCAAACATACTACTTTTCAAGATGGCACACCATTTGAGAAAACTGATTCCCTAGTTGGATAAAATCACTTATCTGAAGAATCAACATATCCGTTACCATCAAAGATATATAACTGATTTTTCACCTTGTCATCTTTAGGAAATGTGCCTGTGCGAGCGACTAATAAATCAGGATATTGTGTATTTGGCTTCGGGACAATGGATATTTTACCGTTATATTGCCAACATTTACGATAATACTCATCTGTGGGTGGCACAGTTTCATCACAATCACCAGAGTTATTTTCCTCTGTGGTGATATTACCAAGGTCACGCCAAACATCTCCTGCAAAGGAAAAGATAGTTTTGCCTGATGTGGACATCCCCATATTACCATAACTGGTATCCAGTAAAAACGAAGTCGTTTGTTTAGACAGTGCAAGTGGCTCAGGTTTGACATCGTAAGCGTCTCCCCACGAGCCAAACGAGGTAAAACTTACTTGTTTTGAGATAACTTGCCATCCATTTGCTTGTTTTTTATAGGTTATCGCACCAATTTCAGGTGCGCAGACATGGCATGATTCAGCATCGCCAGTCATTTCATTCAGACTGTGTGTGAGCGTAAAGACAACGTAGATAGTTTCTATCCCATACGTCAATTTTTTATCAAACCAAATACTACTGACTTTATGTTTACCCGTTTTAATTTTGCCATGTTTTGTGTTTACAGCAAAAAGAGTATTGAATGCCTCCACCTTAGTTGGCGTTGGTACATTGATAGCGGCCTGACTAGCAGAAGCCTGTACGGCCACTGTTTGTGCTTGCATAGTCTCTTTTGTATGATTGTCTGTGGCTACTGTTTGCTGTAGCTTAAAATACAAAAAAATGGCTACGCTAATGGCAACCACTAATGCAACCGATAAAACACCAATTAAAATTGGCTGCGTGGATGAATGTTGACTCATACTTCCCCTCCTAGGGCTATCATGGCTATTACTTACTCAGGCGTAAACAAACACGGCACGCCTTTATCCCCCCGTTCAATCATCAACCCCACACTATCCGCCGATGGCAATGCCGCAGGTTTTGACAATTTCAAACGTAACCACGTTACGCCAAATTCAGCCATCAACAAGGCGGCTATTTTTTCGGCCAGTGTTTCAATTAAATGCCATTCACTCTGACTGATAAATTGCGTGAGGCGAGTCGATACTGTTTTATAGTCGAGTGCATATTGAATATCGTCCGTAGCGGCTGCTTTACGAATATCAATTGCGA
>DDBM01000268.1 GCA_002333125.1 Moraxellaceae bacterium UBA2032
TAGCCGCTTGACGATGGCCTTCGGCATCTAAAATTTGGGCGCGTTTGGTACGCTCGGCTTTCATTTGCGAAGCCATTGCCTCAATTAAGTCATGTGATGGGGTGATGTCTTTGATTTCGACACGGGTAATTTTTACGCCCCAAGGATTGGTTGCTTCGTCAATCGTAGCCAATAACTGAGCATTCATTTGGTCACGTTGTGACAACATACTGTCAAGTTCAAGCGAACCAATCACAGTACGAATATTGGTCATGGTTAAATTACGAATCGCATAATCTAAATCACTGATTTCGTAAGCGGCTTGAGCGGCTTTAATAATTTGATAAAAACATACCGCATCTATGGTGACCATTGCGTTGTCACGCGAGATAACTTGCTGTGGTGGTACATCAAGTACCTGCTCCATCATATTCAGCTTTGCACCCACTCTTTCTATAAAAGGCATTAAAAAATGCAAACCTGGTTGTAGGGTTTTGGTATAACGCCCAAATGACTCTACGGTATATTCATAACCTTGCGGTACTTGCTGAATGGCTTTAAATGCCAACACAAAAGCAAAGGCCACAAACAGCATCACAAAAAAGCCCATACGTCTCTCCTTAGTTACTTATTTGATTTAAACCAAGATATCAACAAATACCTTAGAGCTATGTGTTTGTACCCTGCTTTACAGCTTCTAACAAGCCCCTAAAAAACAAAACACCAAAAAAAGACCTCCATTTGGAGGTCTTTGTTTTTATTCCATATACGCAAAATCTACTGGTTCTTTATTTTCGCGATAGTATGGCAATTGCACCATACGTGCCAAACCCACCATCGTGACATAAGGCGCACTACGTTGTACAAAGTTAATCGCCCATGCAGGCGTTACCCCACCTGGGTCAACGTAACCTTCTGCTTCAATACGAGTCGTTTTTGTATCAATCGGGGTAAATTTAACGTAATAATTTTGCGCTAACACCCGTACCCGACCTGGTTGCTCAGGCATAAACTCAGGTGCAGCAGTTAGCTTAATAGCCATATAGCCCCGCTTTGCATTAAACGGTTCTATAAAAGCATGAAGAATAGAGTCTCTATCAGGAACAGTTAAAGGCCCATTAAATACTTGATAATAATAAAACTCTTTATTAGAAACCTTTTTTAATAGCTTGGACTCTTTAGTCTCCCAAAACCAGCGTTTAATATTTTCTGCATCAAAATGCACCCGCGCTAAGGTTTCTAAATTAGCATCGGCTATCATTTCAATTTTAAATGAGCGAATACCGCTACCCTCTTCACGCTTGGCCCATGTGGTAATACTTTTAAGGCGGTCTTTTTTTACCAATACCCAGTCACTACTTCGTTTGTCGGCTCTTAAATCATCAACATCATCACGCGCAGCAGCTAATGTAGTCAGTGGGGCTAATGCTGTTATAACAGCAAAAGCCATGATTGATATTTTTTTTAACATACAGCATGTCCTCTTTTTTAAAATTATTGTCATATAGTTCCATTATGTTTTTTAGAGACATACCTGTCATTCGCCCTTAAATGTTAAACAGATAGCATTTAAGCAAATACCATAAAAAAAGACCTCTAAGTAGAGATCTTTTTGTTACTCCATATAAGTAAAGTCCATAGCATCTTTGTTTTCGCGATAGTACGGTAATTGCACCATCCGCGCTAAACCCAACATACTAGTGTAAGGCGCACTACGCTGCACAAAGTTAATTGTCCACGCAGGAATGACTCCACCTGGATCAATATAACCCGATGACTCTAAACGAGTCGTATTTTTATCAACTGGAGTAAATTTAATATAGTAATCTTGGGCAGCGACACGGGTTTTACCTGGTTGTGGCGGCATAAAATCGGGGGCAGCAGTCAAAGTCAACATCATATAACCACGTTTAGCTGTAAATGGCTCTACAGTTACATGAACGATTGAATCACGGTCAGGTACAGTCAACGGGGCATTAAATACTTGATAAAAGTAATACTCTTTATCATTCACTTTTTTAAGCAAACGCGACTCTTTAGTCTCCCAAAACCAACGTTTGATGTTTTCTACATCAAAATGTACTCTTGCGACTGTTTCTAACGAGGCATCAAGCGTCATATCCACTTTAAATGAACGAATATTTTGGCCATCTTCACGTTTTGACCATGTAGTAATATTTTTCAGACGATCTTTTTTAACCAAAACCCATTCGTTGGCACGCTTACTGTCGGCTCGCAAATCATCGACATCATCACGCGCGGCAGCCGATGCAGTCAGTGGTACTAAGGCTGTTATAGCAGCAAAAGCTATGATTGATATTTTTTTTAGCATAAATGCTCCCAAAGAATAATTATTTTTAACATGTGCATTTCATGCTTTTTAGGACTTACGCGCTAATCTGAGAGAAATATCTAAGTCTTGTTTTTTTAATACAAGCATTGTGAGTAAAACAAACTCTCAGTCCTCGCCATGGCTAGAAGATAGAACAGTTTTGTCAATGATACAAGCATAAAAAAGCCCCACATCCTTTAACAGAGTGAGGCTTAATTTTTAAACGAAATTTATTTATTCGGCATATATAAATGGAGAAGGTTCGTTAAATGTACCATTATGAGCCGCCATGCTAACGCGGCGTTGCAAGCCCAACATGGTAGAATATGGGGCATTACGTTGTACAAAGTTCATCGCCCATGTAGGAGCAATGCCACCTGGATCAACAA
>DDBM01000158.1 GCA_002333125.1 Moraxellaceae bacterium UBA2032
TGGTTGGCAGTCGCGTTATTATTATCGCCTTCATTCAGTCAGGCGTTTTATTTATATCCTGCCCGCAGTGTTTTTGGCTTGGATGATGCTTGTCGTCAACAGGATAAAAGCAGTGCCATTGACTGCTTGTTTACAGAGGCCGTTAGCACGCCAGAATATCGAGAGCAATTGCGTTCATTACTATTAAGCAGCGTAAAAGCTGCTTTTCCAGCCTATGTGAGCGATAATATCACTGCCAAATCGCGCAACCAAACATGGGTGGTGTCAGCAGAGGTGGTTCGTGCCTCACGTTATATGGTCAATAAAGGCACCACAACAGATATATTTTTACCGCTAACCGTCAGCCTAAAATTTACCAATATTCTCAGTGGTGAAGTGCTGTTTACACGCAGCCATACCGAAATTCAACCCGCGAGTTTTTTAGCCGCCGACTTAGAAAGTGATGCCACTAAAGACGTGTTACGGAAACACTACCAAGAACTGCTCAAAACCAGCCTTGAAAATGTCATTAAAGCAGCGAGCCAACACTTTCAGCCTGCACAGATTAGCACTACGGTGCAAAAAGTATGGAAGGGCTATGTCATTTTAGGCAAGGGCTTAGATGCAGGTATTGGCAATAATGACGAGTTAGTCCAGAGTGACGGCTCATCTATTCGCGTCATTCATGCGGAAGCAAATTATGCCGTCGCCATTCCTATTTTGGGCAAAGATATTCACAAAGACGCTGTTTTTGAAAAAATAGCCACGTCTACCCGTAATGCAGTGCGTAAACCCAAAGCGTTATTAGCTGATATTCATGTGCCAGCAGGCTACTCTAAAAATTTACTGGAGCAATTATTTAGCGATAACTTGGGTGATGCCGCGTTTACCCTGATTCCTATTAATGCACGGTTTAGTCAGTTAAGTCAGGCTATTAGTCAAGAAACCGAGTTATCACAAGATCATATTGCAGGTTTAGATAGTGGTAAATCGGCCAATGGTAATTTTAGACCGTTACCTGAGTTATTTTTACGCATTTCTGTCGCTGAACCGTTAGTTTATAGCATTACCTCCTCAACAGGAGAAGTGCAACATCGAGTGGTTGAATCTCGTGTTTATGGCGATATGTTGGACAATACAGGGCGAGTTGTCTTTGCCACACAAGCCAAAGACCGTATCGAAGAAAACATTCCCAGCGGTATTGGTTTTGATACCGAGCAACGTATTGAAGCCACCACCAAAAATGCACTTTTAGAGCTTGCCAAACAATTTACAGGTAAGGTTAAATTTAATCGGTTTAGTCTGAAAGTGGACAATACTCAAGATGACACCTTTGAAGTGATTGATAGCAGTGGCCAGTTACAGATTGGCGCGGCCATTAAAGTGTTTAGGCAAGTAAAAGCAGATGATATTGATGCACTCATTCCGTTGTGGGAAGCTCGGGTCGAACAGCGCAAAGGCGAAGTAGCGATAGCCCGTTTATTATTACCCATTAACAGCAGCCCTGAACAAACACTAAAACCCAAGTCGAATGACTTGGTGTTATTAGATAGTGCCTCTCAAGGGGGAGCAGGGGGATTGGCGTTTTGTAAAGACAATCCTAATGCCCCGAGCAGTACCTTAAATGCGGGTAACTTACCTGAGCAAGTTTACTTTAGCGTCGCGGGGCGAAGTGGCAAACCGATTTATGGCGGATTTAGTAGTTATACAGGTCAGCAATCATTGACGGATGCTATTACTAAACTGACGACTAATACGGGCTTTAGAAGTAGCGTCAACCCTGTCTTTTATTATCCCCAAGAAAATGGCTGTCTATTTACCCATTATCAAATCAATCTTTTGGCCGATACTTGTGCCAATCCTACGGAATCAGTCAGTTGTGATTTGAAAGTCAATTTAACACTGGTGCTGCGTCAGCTGGATGGACAAGGCAATAAAATAACAACTGCGGGATTATTGGAGGAATTTCCAATGACAAAAGTAGACCATCAAGCGCGTGATGGCGTATTGCGGCAAGAGCTGCAAACGCGTACTGATAAATTATTATCAGAGATTCTTAAAAACCCGTTATTCCAACGACAATGACCATTCTATTCTTCAGGAGAAGATAATGAAAAAACTACCCGTGGCTTTTGCTCTGATACTAGCAGCCTCAACAATTTCTACACATGTAACAGCCTTTGGCTTGCCAAAAATTCCAGGTTTACCTGTGGGAGGTAGTGGAACGGCAGTTGATGTTGATGGTTTTATGACTAAAGCCTCTGAAACCAATAAGCTATTTCAGGACAGTGCATTAACATTAGCATTAGCAGTCAGTGATAAAGATAAAGTAGCGGAGCTTGAATCATTACAAACAGCGTTAGCCGCGACAGCCGACCCCAAAGAAAAAGATGCCTTGGTAAAGCAAATTTCCGAAAAGAGTACAGCAGCACTCAATGCAGCAAGTGAGCAACAAGAAGCAGCTGCGGCACGCATCAGCACAGCCAAAGATGAGCAACGTGATAAATACATCAAAGCAGCGACAAATTTTGCTTTAGGCGCGTTGCAAGCCACAGAGTTAGCACCCGCAGGCCAAAGTGCAATTGCGTCTTTACAATCGAATCCACTACAAGCGACTAAGCTATTGGGTTTAAAACGTACCATGAGTGATGTAACAGGTATTGTCGGCAATAGCACATTAGCCCTCACCAAAGTACCTGGTATTTTTCGGGCGGCTAAGATCCCTTTAACGTTACCGACATCGGGTAAAGGTACAACGTCGGTTGCCAACTAATTTCTTTTAGCAATACCACGACCTAAAGCTCTACTTATTTTCAGTAGAACTTTAGGTTTTTTAGT
>DDBM01000097.1:0-1373 GCA_002333125.1 Moraxellaceae bacterium UBA2032
ATTTCAACACCATGTTCGTTTTGAACAAGGTCTTTTAGCTCATAGCCTAGTTGAATGACATTAGGTGCTTGATGTTGCACCGCACCCACTAAAATGCGCTGTAAATCGGCACGATGAATATTAAAGTAAGGTGCACCATAGCGTTGCTCACATTGCGCACCTAAAGGTAAAGAAAAGATGACGCGGCCTGTGGCATCACCCATACGCATCTCAGCGGCTTGCGGTTTAAAGGCAACTTGTTCTAATTCGTGTAACAAGCCTAAAGCAGCTAACACCTTACTGCCATTAGGGCCAATTTGAATGCCTGCCCCGACTTCTTCAAGTGTGTGACTACGTTCGTAAATAGTGACTTTTAATCCTTGACGCAATAGGCATAACGCTAAGGTTAGGCCGCCAATACCTGCTCCCACAATCAATACCTGCATTAAAGCCTCCATCAATGAATATCTATTTTCTCTAAGATTACGCTTAAAGTTAGACAGATTCTAGCCCGAATGAGATACTTGGCCATAAGGGATATATTTATACGCTTGTATAATATTAAAATAGGGTCTTCCTGCAAAAGCCGATGTTATGCCTAAAAAAAATCTTTCCGATTATGTAGTGTTTGTTTTAGATACCTTACGTTTACTTGCTCCTGTCTCGGCCAAAGCAATGTTTGGTGGTTACGGTATTTTTAAAAATGGGGTGATGTTTGCCTTGGTGGTGCAAGATGTTTTGTATTTAAAAGCCAGTGCTGACACCAAAACAGCGTTTGAGGCTAAAGGTCTCGAGCCATTTAGTTATCAAAAACAAGGTAAAATTTGTTATCTAAACTATTATCAATGTCCAGAAGAAGCATTTGATGATGAAGAGCTTATGTATGATTGGGCTTATAAGTCGTATCAATTAGCATTGCGTTTAAAAACAAAAACTTACTAAGTTAGATTTATTAAAAGTAATGTCAAAAATGACGTGTAAGGCAAATAACTTTTACCATCATTGGCATATAATGCAAAAAATATTACGGAGTTGCTATTTATGCGTCACAAGCCTTTTGAGTTTATGAGTCGTGGCAAGACGTTTTTTGCCCAACGTTGGTGGCCAAATCAATACCCCAAAGCAGTAGTGGTTTTTGTACATTCATGGGCGGGGCATTCGAGTCGTGATGCTAAATTGGCCGAAGTATTAACCGAGCAAGGTTATGCTTGTTATGGTTTTGATTTTTTAGGCCACGGTCAAACAAAAGGCCGTCGTGCCTATATTGCCGACTTTGACCATTGGGTTGCCGATTTTACTACTTTTATTGAAGTGGTACATTCGGAGTTACGCAGTGTGCCATTTTTTGTGCATGGTTATGGTACAGGCGGCTGTGTTGCGGCACATTATTTAAC
>DDBM01000097.1:1422-5534 GCA_002333125.1 Moraxellaceae bacterium UBA2032
TTACGCCGCGGTTACATAAAATTAGTACCCCATTTTTGGCACTGCAAGGTCGTAAAGATACCTTAGTGACAGGTGCAGAGCAGTTATATAAAAATGCCAATAGTACCGAAAAAACCTTAAAGCAATATGATGCGCTGCATGATTTATTACACGAACGTGAAACGCCTCAAGTGATGAATGATATTGTCGAATGGCTTAATCAGCGCATGGCAAATTTGTCGTAAACATACCCTTCGACTTCGCTCAAGGAGCGTTTTAATGTTAGTTGTTTGGTGTTGTGGTGGCTGAGCGGAGTCGAAGCCTCATATAATAATTAATAATAAGGGAGCTAAAAAGCTCCCTTATTATTTTTTGGCTCAAAACTATTCGGCTTTGTCTGCCTCACTAGAGGAAGCATTAGGCTTGATATAACCTTGTTGAGTTAACCATGTTAAGTTAGCTTTAGCGGTCACATCGCCTTGCTCGGCGGCTTTGCTAAGCCATTTTTTGCCTTCGTCAATATTTTGGCGAATACCACGGCCACTAATGTACATCATGCCTAAGTTTAGCTGTGCGCTAGCTTTACCTTGTTCGGCAGATTTTTTATACCATTTTGCCGCTTCGGTTAAGTCTTGTTTTACACCTGTACCCGAGGCATACATCATACCTACGTTAAATTGTGCGCTTGATTCACCTAAATTGGCTGCTTTTTGAAACCATTTAAAAGATTCTTCGTAATTTTTAGTCACACCATCACCATGATAGTAATGCCAACCCATCGTGTTTTGAGCTTCGGCCAAGCCACGTGTTAGTGATTTAGGTGATGGCTTTTCTGCTTGAGCTTTTGCCTCATTAGTGACAGCTTCACTGGCTGTGTTTGCTTTGTTGGTAGTAGTTACTTCTTCAATATCAATCGCACTAGACGGTGTTTTATCTGCCGCTTTTGCTTGCTCATTGGTTAGAGGAATCGCTGTTTGCCCTTGTACTACTGGCTCTTTAGTAACAGCGACTGGTTTAGGTTTTTTGACTTTTGCTTCGTTAACTGGGCTGCCTGATAACAACACGCTATCTATATTTTCACTATCTGCTGCTTTAGATTTTTTAGGCTTGGCAGGTGCCATTTCTGGTGTTTTAACGCTGCTTACTTCACTGAGCAATTCAATATTAGCCGCTGAGCCACTGGTGTCGGTGCTTGCTTCGTTCGGCATAGCCTCTTCACTCGGTGCAGTCTCGGCAACTAATGGCTCAGTTTCGGGCATTATCTCTTCAACAGGGGCGGTATTTTCTACGGGTGTAGCAACGGGCATGGCTGTAGGCTTGCCTTTTAAGTCTGTGGTGTACCAAATATAGCCTAGTTGCAAGGCAACAATAATGGCAATCACTAACCATTTATTGATTTCTATTGGTGCACTTTCTGTTTTAGCAGGTGTGCTGCTAGTGGCCGTTTTGAGTAACACCACAGGCGGTGCTGTATCAGTTTCTTTTTCTNNTTCTTCTTTAGGAGAGGGAGACTCAGTATTTTGAGGCTTTTCTATGCTAACACTAGAGGCAGTTGTTTGCTCTTTAGGTGTTTCATCTTGATGGCTCATCATAGGTGCCGCTCCTTCGGTGTTAAGTGCAGTATTTTTATTATTGGGTTCTATAATCAATGGACTTGATCTGGGTAGTGGTTTGGGGGGAGCAAATAACTTGCTTGCTAAGGCCAACGCAATACCAATCGTTGCCACTAAGCCCATGGATGCTACAACATCTAGCCCCATTTTGTGGCCTTCGGTATAAATAACATACAAAATTTGTAAGCTAACAATGAATAAAATCACAACTATTTTACTAATTTCAATATGATTTTCGGGTTGATGTAGTTGTGCTGAGCTTGATGTATCCTTCATTGTTTTTATCTCAATTGGCGTGTCTAAATTTGATGGGGTAGGTGCTGCAACAGGTACAGGACTTAGCTCTTGTGTTGTATTTAGGTCAGATTCAATATTAGTGAGCGTGTCGATATCTATAATAGGTTCATCAAGATGAAATACCGAGTCATCCTCTAAAAATTGAGCAGGATCAAATAATAAACTGGTATTGATTACGGCAGCATTTTTTTGACACAGCTGTAGAAGGTGATCTATTTCTTGCAGATAGTCATTGTGTGGATAAAGATGTAAATAGCGTGTTTTGACCACATCGGGAATGCCTTCATCGTAGCTGAGTAATTGGGTAATTAAATGATGAATTCCCATTGATAATTCGGCCTCTAAACCTTGAGGATAAATTAAATTTTGTTGAAAAATTTGCTGTAAAATAAAACCTAGTGCATATAAATCGACACTGTAATCAATACGTTGAATAATATCAGCCTGACGTTTTTGTTGGTCTGCCGTAAGAGCATGTTTAATTAAGGCTGATTGTGTAGAAACCGTTTGATTAACAACAACAGGCAAATACCTTGATAGTTTGAGGGTGCTACTGACCGCAAACATAAAGTCAATTAAGGTAACATTGCTGTAGTCTAGGCTTAATGCGGTATCAAACTGATAAGGATAGGGTGTGTAAGGAATACACAAATTATCAGGCCGTAATTGACTATGAATAACACCTGCTTCGTGAATTTCTTTAAGAGCCGCTAGTGCGCCACGAGTAAGCTGCAAAAAAGATTGGGCATGAGCAAAAGGGTGCTTGAGCGTTTCGTTACTATCGGCAAGACGTGGTTTAGTGCGTAACCAATGCGCTAAAGAAATACCTGCATCTTTTGTTTTAATGGTTTGATAAGAGTCGGTAGTTTTTTCTTCTTTTCTTAAACGCGCCACATAAGGCGTGCGCTTTAATAACATTAAAATATTTTTTTCGCGTGCTACCCAATATTCGTTTTGGGCTAATCCTTCAACACGCTTTACAAAGCTGCAATAGTTATCTTCATCGGGTGCAAGTCGTTCTAAGCCAATAAAATGACGGTCTTGCTGATGGTCAGAGCCTAAACGAGCATAAGTTTGAGCAAATAAATTAGCAACAGTTTTCATTAGTGCGCATCCTTTAGGATTTGGCAATTATTATTATGTAGTAGGTGTAGCCAAACACAGTGTCTTGAGAGCATAGGCACAACAAATTGGTAAAACATTATACGGCTAATAATAAGGATACGCAAAAAAGTGTTGCGATGTTTTGGCACAATATGAGTATTCAAAATGGCTGCACCTTATTGAAGGTAATTAACAGCCCTATTGTAGCCAAAAAATATTAAATGCCTGCGTTATTGCCCTATTGTTAAACGATTTTTTCCCAATAACGTAAAAAGCTATCAAAAGATAACGTTTTGAAGTTGTTTATTGTTTAACAGCATAACGTGTTATTAGATACTAAGGCTTAAAATCAATATTGTCTAAAAATTTTCGCATGGCTTTTAAGTGTAATGGCTCAAATAACAGATAGAGATGATAAGTTTTAGAGATAGGATAGAGAAATTAAGCATATTGTATGATTTTAGACGCAAAGTCATGTTTTTTAATTTGATTCACGCGCCGCGTTTGTATAGAGCTATCATTTTTTGTCTAAATCTTTTATTAAAAAAACAGTAATAAAATATGCTAGCCAAGCAATGATATAAGCCATGATGGAAGCAAGGGATGTTGTCCATGTTCTAAAACTAATTTTGCCAACGTATATTGATGATTGCTCGGCATTTTTTGGATTAACATAAATAATAATTTTATTTTGCGGTGCATAGTTTGCCACAATGGCAGCGGCTGATTTTTTGCTAGATTGACTTTCATCACCAAAATATAGGCGGCTGCCTTGGTAATTTTGGTTGTTAATTTGATATTGATAATTAATGTGTGCTTTATGTACACAAAATTTTGTACATTCACTGCTTACTTTGGATGATACAACGACAGCATTAATTGGGTACCATGATTCGGCTTCTTTTGCATCATACCAAGAAATAAATGCTAGTATGAGTGGCGTAGCTGCGAGTGGTGCTGCGCATAATAAGCACCAAAAGGCAATCTTTTGTAATTTTATTGACTTCAATTAGCAAAGTCCTTATGTAAAAATAGTTAAGATTAAGCATAGAGCTTAAGGCACTGAGCCATTGTTATACAACACTTCGTATCGTGTGTATTTATGCTTTAATGTTTAAC
>DDBM01000218.1 GCA_002333125.1 Moraxellaceae bacterium UBA2032
AAGGTTTAGCGGCAATGTTTGTGATGATGAATTACGAGCGTTTGTCGATGGGTATTCAAGGTTTAGGCGCGTCTGATGCGGCCTACCAAAATGCCGCTGCCTATGCGCGTGACCGTCTACAAGGTCGTTCTGCCACAGGCGCAAAAATGCCCGAAAAAATGGCCGATAGCTTGTTAGTGCATCCTGATGTGCGTCGTATGTTATTACGTGTCCGCGCCCATAACGAAGCCGCACGTTGTTTTGCGATGTATGCAGCACAAATTCTTGACCAAACCAAATACAGTGCCGACCCTGCTGTTGCTCAAGCAGCCTCTGACCGTGTGGCGTTGTTAACGCCTGTGGTTAAAGCCTTTTTAACCGATAAAGGTTTTGAGGCTTGTGTAGAGTCACAGCAAGTGTTTGGTGGTCATGGCTTTATTCGTGAATGGGGTATGGAACAATATGTACGTGATACCCGTATTTCTCAGATTTACGAAGGCACTAACGGCGTACAAGCCCAAGACTTAATGGGTCGCAAAGTTGCCAAAAATAATGGCGTATTTGTGGCTTCGTTTATTGCCGAAGTTCGTGATTTTAATGCAACATTAGCAGGCGATGCTAACTTAGCGTTTATCCATAATGCCTTAGAACAAGCCGCCAAAGAAATTGAAGTGGCAACACAATGGGTAATTGAACAAGCAAACCGTAACCCCGACGAAATTAATGCTGCGGCCTTAGATTACCTTCATGCCTTTGGTTTGTTGTGTTATGCCTATATGTGGGCCAAAATGGCCAAAGCAGCTGTTGGCAAAGACGATGCGTTTTATACCGACAAAATGCGTTTGGCACAATTCTTTGTGACACGTATGTTGCCAGAGTTAAGCTCACGCTTGGCTTCAGTAAAATCGGGTTCTGATGTGATGATGGACTTTGATATGGCTTATTTCTAAGCTTTATTAAGTTATGACTTATGCATTGCACCGCATAAGTCGTAAAGTCAAAAAAGGGATGACTTTTTCATCCCTTTTTTGTTTTTAAATAAGCGTGTTATGCTTGCGCCGCATATTAAATCTCTTAAATCCTAAGCTCAAGGAAGTGGTGTGGTGATGAATGCTCGGTATATAAAAGGTCTCAGCATCACGCTATGTGTCGCGGTTTCGATAAATGTATCTGCCGAAGAAGCCACATCGCCTATTGTTAATGTGAATACTGAGCCAACTATTGCAGTAGATGTAACATCGCCTCCACGCTCAAGCGACTGTATTCAACGTGATGATGAAGGGCATTTTTTGGGTTGGATAGACAGTCAACATTGTTTGGTGTCGTATCGCGCCACACAAACCGCGCAATGGCTTGATAGTTTATTTGGCCAAGTCGAAAATAACCAAGATAGTATTGGCCGTATTCGTATTATTAACGATGTCACATGGCTCGAAAGTAGTGGGCTAACAGATAAAATACGTATTCGTGCATCAGTTAAATTGCCCAATGCTAAACGGCGTTTTCGATTGGTGATTAGTGATGAAGAAGACTCTTTGTATGCTAATCAACAAACTACACCAACCTCAAAAAATAACGAAAAAACCAGTGCCGCGATTCGGTGGTTACCAAACGTAGTGTCTAGGGTTAAATACAGTATCGATATAGGCGCGCATTCTACCGATGTTTTTACCCGTTTTCGCGCACAACGAGACTGGCGTATTAGTGATAATTCGATTTTTAGATTTAACGAAACATTACGTTATGGACTTAAAACAGAGCTTAAGTCGGTTTCTCAGGGTGAAGTTGAACGTTTATTAAATGATAAGACAGTGTTACGTTTGAGCACAGCGTTGCAATATTGGCAAAATGAGCCTCAACCCATTGGCTTACGTTGGTCGCAAGATAACAGTATTTTGCATAAAATTGGCGCACAAAAAAGTTTAGCTTATGGTGTTACCATTGAAGGGGTGCAGCAACCCTCATGGCAAGTGAGCAGTGACCGATTGTTTGTGTTGTATCGACAGTCTTTTTGGCGTTCGTGGTTATATTACGAACTAGAGCCACAATTAGTACGTGATTGGACAACGGGTAAAGATGTTAAATCGTTGTTTGTTTTTAGAATAGAG
Source organism: Moraxellaceae bacterium UBA2032 (assembly GCA_002333125.1). Lineage (GTDB taxonomy): Bacteria > Pseudomonadota > Gammaproteobacteria > Pseudomonadales > Moraxellaceae > Agitococcus. The sequence continues at coordinate 2,088 of DDBM01000218.1, forward strand.
GCAAATTTTGGCAATTAACCCTAGTCGTATGCAGTTTGACACCCAGTCTAAAGCAAGCTTTATAGAGCGTTTTGGTTTTAGAGGGCTAAGTAATGATGGCCGTTATGCTTTTTTATTAGAACATAGCTTACAAAAAACGGCTCAAGATGCAGCCTGTTTAACGGTGTTGCTGGTGTGTTTTGATAAAAAAACCACCAAAACACATACCATTTATGAGCAAGAATCCTTGTCAACAGCGCAACTAACGCAGTTTTTGGCGCATAAAACATGGAAAAACTGTGTTTTTAGTTTTGCTTCGGGTGCATTTTTTGAAATTAATCAAGACAACTTACGCGGTAAATTACATAGTCATTTAGGTAGTGTGAGTTGGCATTTACGTTTACATCGCCAGCATCAAGTATGGCAATTAAAAAATCCACTTTGGTATTGGTTAAAAAAATGGCCAGCTTCTAAATTGCAATTAGCTGATAGTAATATTAAATATTTAGGCAAAATACAAACCCCAGATTTAGATTTAGCCACCGATTTTGCAGGCAGTAGTTTTCATTATTGGGGCGTGGGGCATCCTGCAGAGTATGCTTTTGCAGAGTGTCATCAATTTAATAGTACCCGTGAAGGATTTTTTTGTGGCTTTAGTCGTCGTGCTTCGTTGAGTCCACGTTTTTCTTTGCCTTATTTTAGTATGGCAAGTTTTAAAATTGGACAAAAAACTTATCATTTTCAAGAGCTAAAACATTGTTTACGTCATAAAGTAGATGCTTTAGATGACTATAGATGGCACATCAGTTATCAAAATGCACATTATATTTTAGAGGTAGAAATTGAGGGCATTAACCCTAGGTTAATGCCTTGGGTGTCATGGCAAAGTACAGGTGTAGCGATAAAAACAACTGAGTTTGCTCAAGGTAAGTTTATCTTGTATCGTCGTGATACTTTAGAAGTAGAAGAAAGTTTATTGAGTGAAGCGGTGACATTACAAACGCATCTACCCGAAAACATGACCCATGAGCCAAGTTTTTGGCTTACACCGTAATGGTTTCTAACAAAGCATTTTGTAAATCACCTAATTCTATGGGCTTGCTTAAGTGTTTATTCATGCCTGAGTTAAAGGCTTTTTGTTTTTGATCTTCTAAAATATGTGCCGTGAGTGCAAAAATGGGCATAGCCTCACGGTGTTCTTGCTTTTCCCAACGTCTAATTTCTTGGGTGGCACTGTAGCCATCCATAATAGGCATATCACAATCCATTAATACCACATCAAAACCGCCTTGCATGACGCTATGTACCGCCTCACGACCATTGCTAACAATGGTATGTTCGATGCCTAGTTTTTGCATCATGCCCCGAATAACTTTTTGGCTGAGTTGATTATCTTCGGCAATTAATACTTTAATTTTACCTAAATGCCCTGTTTGATTAGGTACAGGAGCCGCAATACCTTGTAAGCGTTTAAGCTCTTGGCTAATCACTTGGCGTAGTTGTTTGCTGGTAATGGGTTTACTTAATACCCGATGAATACCTGCATTTCGGGCTAAGTTTTGAATGTTATTTTGGCGCAGACCTGTGAGCATAATCAAAATAACATCGTTGGTAATTAAGGCATCTTCTTTTAAACGTGCACCNNGCAGCATTACGTGCTACGGCAAGGGCTTCTGTGCCGTTTTCAGCCGTACTAACACGCATTCCCCATTGGTTTGCTTGCTCTGCGAGTACCTTAGTCACGGTGCGATTATCGTCAACTACCAATAAACGCTTGCCTGCAAATGAAGCAATAAACTCTGTTGTAGAGTCACTTAATAGGCTACTAGGCGTTTTTAAGGGCAGAGTAAACGAAAATAATGCACCTTCGTAGGGGGTGCTATCAACGTGTAAAAGGCCACCCATTTGCTCTATTAATTGAGCACAAGTGGCAATGTTAGGGCCTATATGCCATGCGTCACTTTGGTCGATGTTATCAATGTTTTTAAAAAGCAGCTTCACTTGGCCTTCGGTTAAACCTAGTCCTGTATCTTGTACACTAAACTGAATCCCTAATTCTTGATTAAATATAAGGCTTTTGAGGCTAATGACAATCTCACCCCGTTCGGTAAAACGTAGGGCATTATGAATAAAGCGACACAAAATTTGCCGTAAACGGACAGCATCACCCAATAACTCTTTGGGCAGGGCAGTGTCGATATAACTAATCAATTCAATGCCTTTGTCATCGGCACGATTTTTAAAAATATCTAAGCAATAATGTACTAACTCGGTGACATCAAAAACTTCCTCTAAAATAGTCATATTTTTTTCGGCGTTATGATGTGAGTCTAAACGGTCATTAATAAGGTGTAATAAAGAGTTACCCGAGGCTTGAATGGTTTGTGTGTAATCGCGTTGTGCAGGGCTAAGCGGGGTATCTAGCAATAATTCGGCCATGCCTAAAATACCACTCAATGGAGTACGCATATCGTGGCTAAGTGTAATTAAAGATTGTTTATGTTCTTCATTTTCAGCGTTTAAAGCTTGAGCGGTATTTTTTTTAGTTGGTTGATTTATAAAGAGTAAATATTGATTTTGTGCCCATAAATTAGCAATGATAGTGCTTAAAATAAGTGCAGTCATCATTACGTTAATAAGTAAGTTTGAAATTTGAAATTTGGTAACAGTTAGGCTAACGCTATAGGCAACGGTCATTAAAAAAATACATAATGATAAGCCACGAATATGTACTCTTTCGAGTACATCTTTAGGATATAAAGTGGTAAATAAAATAGCCGAACTTAACAAATAAGTGCTAGCGGCCACCATAAATGCCATTGTATTAGGCAAGAGTAAACACAGTAGCGCAATACCACTAATACTAAGCTGATAATACAACATACGTTTTTTATCGTTTTGGCTCGGTTGACATAAAAAACGCATTTGTTCGCTAAGTGCTAATAAAGGTAATAACACTAAAAAAGCTAATAAATAAATGTATTCTGGTGCTGGCGTGGCTAAAAAAAATAAAAAAATAGCACATTGACTGGCGATAAAAAAAGCACTGCGTAATTGTAGTGTTTGAGGATAACGTGCAATCCACGGCAACAAAAGAAAAGCTAAACAAAAGCCCAATGCTAAGATAAGATGCCAATTGGTAGTTAAAACCATGTACATTTGCCCTAAACTAAAATAGCTCTGATGACTGATATCGCCCTGTATATTTTAACGCGATAACGGTATCGACCCTAAAGTGTAATGCTGTATATAACTTTAATAAAATGCCTGAATTATTAATAAAAGACGATTATTTTAGAGGCGTATTAAGTCTACACTAGCATAGGCTAACATTTTTAGGACTGATGCTACTATGGCTGATTTGTTGAAAGTTGGCCACTGCTAATAGATGTACAATTACACTATGCGTCTGTGTTGATGCTTTACGCAACCAATGGAAACAGGGTTATGCTTAACAAAATCAAACAACAATTAAAACATTTCCCGATATGGATGGGATTAGTGATTTTAAGCTTGTTTATCACCTTAGAGTTGATTGCCATTAACAAGCCACATAGCGTGGCCGATAATTGGTTACAGCGTATAGATACACTGGTTTATGATTGGCGTTTTCAGGCGTTTAAGCCGCAACGTGCCGATTCTGTGCCGATTGTTATTGTCGATGTGGATGAGCTAAGTCTAAAAAAAGAAGGGCGTTGGCCGTGGTCACGCGATAAATTAGCCGAGTTGGTTTTAGCATTACAACGTCAACANNCGACGATTAGTGATAGTACACGTCAAGAGTTAACACCTTTAGTAGAGCAATTAGATGGTGACAAAAAATTTGCTCAAGTGATTCATAAAGATACCGTGTTAGGTTATTTTTTACATGCCGCAGGTGGCATTAATGCAGGGGTATTACCTATCCCATTATTAAAAGTAGAAAAACGAGATATAGATAAACTGACCATTAACTATATGCCTGATTATACAGGTAATTTACCTATGTTTGCTAGCTCGGCTTTAGGGGCGGGTTTTGTTAGTACTTTACCTGATGTCGATGGTGTGATGCGTCGTTCGCCTTTAGTGTTACGTTATGAAGATGGCATATACAGTGCCTTATCTTTAGAGTTAGCGCGTTTATATTTAGGTCAGCCGTACATTAAAGTACAAAGTGTTAAAAGTGGTAATCAATTACGCTTAGAGTCGATTATTTTGGGTAAACATATTATTTATACCGATGAATCAGGCATGGCGTTGATACCCTATAAAGGTAAAGGTAAAAGTTATCCTTATATTTCTGCCACCGATGTGTTGCAAAATCCTAATGCTATTCCTGTGTTAAAAAATGCCATTGTGTTGGTGGGTACATCGGCCTTAGGCTTAACCGACTTGCGTACAACGCCTTTGCAAACAGGTTATCCAGGTGTAGAAATTCATGCCAATTTATTAGATGGCATTATTCAAAGCACGGCTCAAGACAGTAATATGTACTATCGGCCAGATTGGGAGCCAGGTTTAACCTTTTTAATTTTGGTTTTAAGCGGTTTAGTTTTTGTGTGGATTTTGCCCTTATTAGAGCCAGCTTATATGTTGGCGGTAGCAGGCGCATGGTTAGCGGTATTAATACTGACCAATTTAGTGTCATGGAAAATAGGCCACTTTGATTTTCCTTTAGCCATTTTAGTGTTATCGACTTTTAGCGTGGCCATTTTAAATATTGGCTATGGTTTTTTACGCACCAATAATCAAAAGCGTGAGTTAAAAATGTTGTTTGGCCAATATGTGCCACCCGCTCACGTAGAAAAAATGTTAGAAAATCATCATCTTGCAGGTTTAGAAGGCGAATCACGCCACATGACGGTATTGTTTTCGGATATTCGCAGCTTTACCACGATTTCCGAAGGACTCAAAGCGACTAAGCTCAAACAAATGTTAAATGAGTTTTTTACACCNNGCCAAAGGTTTACCCGAAATTGATGTAGGGATAGGTATTAATACAGGGTTTATGAATGTGGGCGACATGGGGTCGATGTATAGACGCACTTATACAGTACTGGGTGACTCGGTAAATTTGGGATCGCGTTTAGAAAGTTTAACTAAGTTTTATGGTGTAAAAATATTGGTAGGTGAAGGTACATACGACCTAGCCCCCCAGTTTTTATACCGTACTGTAGATAAAATTATTGTCAAAGGTAAACGCGAACCTGTTTTAGTGTATGAGCCTGTGTGTCGTATAGAGCATGCGAGTGAGAGTCGCCTACAGCGTGTAGAGCAATATAATACCGCGTTGGCGCATTATTACAGCCGCGAGTGGGATGCCGCCGAAAAAATCTTACGTCAATTACATAAAGGTGATCCAGAGCGTAAACTCTATAATATGTATTTAGAGCGTATTGATGAGTTACGTTATGAGGTGTTACCGAGTGATTGGATGGGAGTGTTTGAACATCGGAGTAAAT
>DDBM01000169.1:0-3550 GCA_002333125.1 Moraxellaceae bacterium UBA2032
CGTTGTTTATCGTTCATAATGTCGTACACCAAACGATGCACGTCTTTGTGTTCCATTGCAGGTAAATTAATGCGGCGTACTTCGCCATCAACCCGAATCATCGGAGGCAGGCCAGCCGAAAGATGTAAGTCAGATGCTCCATTTTTAGCAGAGAAGGCCAATAATTCGGTAATATCCATTGTTAACTCCAATGTTGTTATTTGTTAAATAATTTAGGACTTACGCTTTACCTCGTAATGAGTGTATTTGAGGATGAAATAAGCGAGATTTACCTAAGTTTTATAAGTGCCAATAATTAAGGTAATTATGGGTGTTGGTTCTCTCAATAGTAACGTAAATTTTTGAGTGAGATAGTCTAAGAATGCAAGAAATTTCATCACAATTGCAACAAGTTCTTTGTCGTATTGCGTTAGCATGTGACCAAGTCGCTAGAAAACAAGACGAAGTGCAACTATTAGCCGTTAGTAAAAGGCAAAGTATAGAGGCTATTGTGGCTGTTTATGAAGCAGGTCAGCATGATTTTGGCGAAAATTATGTGCAAGAGGCATTACAAAAAATACAGTTATTAGCGCATTTGCCGCTAACATGGCATTTAATTGGGGCATTACAAAGTAATAAAACAGCAGAAGTAGCCCAGCATTTTGCATGGGTACATAGTGTAGATAGGTTTAAAATAGCGCAACGCCTCTCGCAGCAACGCCCACAACATCTACCACCTTTAAATATTTGCGTGCAAGTCAATATAGATAATCAAGATACTAAGTCAGGTTGTCAAATAAGTGAGCTGCCAGATTTAGTAAAAGCAATTTTGCCCTTACCTAATGTGGTGTTACGCGGTTTGATGATTATTCCTCAGGCACAAAACCATGAGGCATTTACCCAATTAGCGCAGATTCGACAGCAATTGCTTGGCACAATCCCCGCACTTAACAGTCAAGTCTTTGATACACTATCTATGGGTATGTCGGATGACTTAGAGCAGGCGATTGCCGCAGGTAGTACAATGGTTCGTGTTGGCACAGCTATTTTTGGGCAACGTACTTAATATTAGGACACAAAACATGACAATGACAATCGGTTTTATTGGTGCGGGTAACATGGCCTCTGCTTTAGTGGGAGGGTTGTTAGCCAAAGGGTTTTCACCTAAAAAGATTATCTTGGCCGACACACAAGCACAACAGTTACAAAGTTTTAAAGAAAGGGGCGTGTTGACTACCCTCAATAATGCTGATGTGGTAGAACGTGCCGATGTGTTGGTATTAGCCGTTAAGCCTCAAGTTATGAAGGCTGTTTTACAGCCCTTAGCCATCGCAGTACAACACAAAAAGCCGTTAATTATTTCGATTGCCGCAGGTATTTCGGTTGATAGTTTAAATACATGGTTGGGCGGTAGCGTGAGTATTGTCCGCGCCATGCCAAACACCCCCGCTTTGGTGCAAGCAGGCGCAACAGGTTTATATGCCAATGCGGCGGTAAGTCTTGAGCAAAAAAAGCAAACAGATACTATTTTAGGGGCAGTAGGTTTAAGTATATGGGTAAATGAAGAAACCCTCATTGATAGTGTGACGGCGGTATCTGGTTCGGGGCCTGCATATTTCTTTTATGTCATGGAAGCGATGATAAAAGCAGGGCAAGCACTCGGTTTAGACGAAAAAACCGCGCGTGCTTTAACTTTGCAAACTGCGTTGGGGGCAGCACAAATGGCTATTACCTCAGATGTAGCTCCTGCAGAGTTACGTCGTCGTGTTACCTCTAAAGGTGGCACAACTGAGCGAGCCATTGCTACGTTTGATGATGCCAATATGCAAAACACGTTTAGTCAGGCACTTGCCGCTTGTGCAGCACGGGGCCAAGAATTAGCCACTATTTTGGGGAATGAGGAATGAGTGCAACTGCTCAAATTGCTAACTTATTAATAGGCACAGCATTTAGTCTGGCTATTGGTATTTTATGGGTACGTTTTTTGCTTCAATTAGTACAGGCTGATTTTTATAATCCGATTGCTCAATGGATTGTCAAAGTGACCGCGCCCATACTCAATCCTATACAAAAAGTATTACCGCCTGTTAAAGGCTGGAATCTTGGTATATTAGGTTTAATCTTTTTATTGCAAATGGTTAGCATGACGCTAATTGCCGTTTTATCGACGGGTGGCACGCTTTCTCCTCTAGTATTGATTATAGGCGGCATATTTCAGTTACTTTATATGGCAACCGAGTTTTATTTTTGGCTATTACTTATTAGTGTGGTATTAAGTTGGATTAGCCCTGGCTATAGCCCTTTTGGTGCATTAATTGCCCAGCTTGGTGAGCCAGTTTTAGCCCCTTTTAGAAAAATTTTGCCGCCCATGGGTGGTTTAGATTTATCCATTATTTTGGTTTTTTTAGCGATACAAGTGGTACAAATTTTATTAGGCGCAGCTGCAAAGCAGTTTATGGGTTTTATTTAGTGTGAGCTTGGCAATACAACAGTACGAGCAGGGTTATATTCTTACTCTACATATACAGCCTAATGCTAAACGTACCGAATGGGTGGGTTTACATGGCGATGCTTTAAAGTTGCGTTTAAAAGCACCGCCTGTTGATGGTAAAGCTAACCAAGCCTTATGCACTTATTTAGCTGAAATTTTTGCAGTCAAGAGGCACTCTGTTGTATTGTTAAGCGGAGAAACTAGTCGACACAAACGAATACATATAAAAAACACGACTCATCTACCGCTATCTATCATAAATATTTTGCAAGGAGTTCCCGAGTGACTCAGGTTGTACGCACAGGAGATAAGCTCCTCACAGGCATACAAGCGTTTGGTGCTTGGAAGTTATCCATTGCCAGCGAAATTAAACGTTATCGTTTATGGCTCCATGAACAGGGACTCAGCTCGGTTGATTTAGACGACCGTTTAGCACGCGCTTTGCGTGCCTTTACCACAGACCGTATTTTATTGGCTTTTGTGGGCGAGTTTTCGCGGGGTAAAACTGAGTTAATAAACGCTATTTTAGGCCGACACTACAAAATGCGCTTGTTTCCTACGCGTATTGGCCGCACCACNNGCCGAAAGTTTAGGTTTTGAAATTCAATTTTTAGAGTCCTCTTCCAAAAAAGCAGGTTATGTACATATTCCTGCATGGCGCCATGCCTTAATTAATATCGACCACCCGTTGTTGCGTATGGGTTTATCTATTATTGATACACCGGGTTTAAATGCCTTGGGCTTAGAACCCGAACTTACCTTAAGTTTTTTACCCGAAGCTCATGCTTTGTTATTTGTGTTATCGGCTGATTGTGGTGTGACCGCGAGTGACTTTTCGATTTGGAATAATCACGTTAAAGATTTAGCAGCGCGTAGTAATACTGCGCTATATGCCATTATTAATAAAATTGATTTATTAGAAGATGAAGACGCGTTATACCCGATAGATGTACAAGAAGCCTTAAACCGTTTGGTGCGTTTTTCGGCACAACAACTGCATTTACCTGTAGAAAATGTCTTGCCGTTAAGTGCGCGTCAAGGGGCGCGTTCTTTTGTTTATGATGATAACGACTTGTATGA
>DDBM01000169.1:3614-3828 GCA_002333125.1 Moraxellaceae bacterium UBA2032
AAAAGCACAATCAGCGTTTAGGTGTTTTACAAGAAGGTAAAATTGTTTTGGAGCAGCATTTAGGACGTATTAATGAGCTAGTAGGTAGCGAAAAATTAGACTGGCATTTTAATCGTGCTAAAGAGTCGATGGCAAATGCCATGGCCTTTGGTGCGGCGGCTGCCATAGGGATATTTTTTCAGGGTTTAAAATTAGATTTACGCCGTTTGCGTGA
>DDBM01000265.1 GCA_002333125.1 Moraxellaceae bacterium UBA2032
TCTTTAATCGTCACCAAGAAACTAACCGCTTCTTTGCCATCAATTAAACGATGGTCATAAGATAAGGCCAAATACATCATAGGTAAAATAACCACTTCACCTTTAACCGCCATAGGACGCTCTTGGATTTTATGCATACCCAAAATAGCTGTTTGTGGTTGATTTAAAATGGGGGTTGATAACAACGAGCCAAACACACCGCCATTAGAAATGGTAAACGTACCGCCTGTAATATCATCAATAGATAATTTACCGTCTTTAGCTTTTTTGCCGTATTCAAGAATATTTTTCTCTATTTCGGCTAAATTCATACGCTCAGCATCACGCACAATAGGCACAACCAAACCACGATCTGAGGACACCGCCACACCTACATCATGATAACCATGATACACAATGTCGTTACCATCAATAGANNACGCTCTGCCACTTTAGCGCGTAAACGGGTCATAGGAACACGTTTTTCGACACGTTCACCCACAGCCAAGCTTAACGGTGCCGCCGCAACTGCTTTAGGTGCAGGCGTGCTTAGATGACTCACAACATCTTCTTTAGTAATTCGACCACCACGGCCTGTTCCTGCAATTTGAGCCGCGTCTAATTGATTTTCGGCAACCGCTTTACGCACCGAAGGAGCTAAATCACTGGCTGTGGCCGCAGCCACAGTCGTTGCTGTTGCTGCAACAGATTCAGCCACGGGCGCGGCAGGTGCAGACGTTAAGGCGGCCGCACCTGTTTCAAAAATTGCTAATGTTTCTAGGCTTAAAACGATTTCGCCCTCACCTTTAATAATTTGAGTGAGTACACCATCAGCAGGTGCAACCACTTCTAACACTACTTTATCAGTTTCAATATCAGCCAATACTTCATCACGAGTGACTTTATCACCCACTTTTTTATGCCATGCAGCAACACTACCATCGGCAACGGACTCTGGGAACTGAGGTGCTTTAATATCAATAGCCATGCTAATTATCCTTCTATCTTACTGTTCGAGTTGAAATGCTTGTGCAACTAAGGCGGCTTGTTGCTTGGCATGTAAATAAGGTGAACCACAAGCGGGCGCGGCTGATGACGGACGGCCTGCGTAATTTACGTCTAACGCAGGTTTCCATCGAGATACAACCCGTTGAAAATGGTGGCGACTGCTATACCATGCGCCTTGGTTCATGGGTTCTTCTTGACACCAAACCAAACTACTTGCATTAACATAAGGCTGTAAAGTTTGAATAAGCTTTTCTTCGGGGAACGGATATAACTGTTCAATACGAATAAGCACAATATCGTTACGCTTTAAATCACGGCGTTTTTCGAGTAAATCGTAATATACCTTACCGCCACATAACACCACACGTTTAACATCTTCGGGGGCAATATTATCTACTTCGGGCAATACCGTTTTAAAACTACCCGCAACCAACTCATCAAGCTTAGAAGTCGCNNATGAAAAATTTGTGCAGGCGTTGTTGGGGTACAAACTTGCATATTGTTTTCGGCGCAAAGCTGCAAAAAGCGTTCTAAACGTGCCGAAGAATGCTCTGGCCCTTGCCCTTCAAAACCATGCGGTAATAACATGGTTAAACCACAAACACGCTCCCACTTAGTTTCGCCACTCGAAATAAATTGGTCAATCACTACTTGTGCACCATTGGCGAAATCACCAAATTGGGCTTCCCACACAATTAAGGAGTTGGGATACGTTGTAGCATAGCCATACTCGAATGCTAACACTGCTTCTTCTGACAACAAAGAGTCATATAAGGCAAAACGATGTGCTGAAGGTCTAATAGTATGTAATGGTGTATAAGCAGTAGCATCTTTTTGATTATGCAATACCGCATGACGATGTGAGAACGTACCACGTCCAACGTCTTGACCTGTTAGGCGTACTAAAAAATCTTCTTCTAACAAGGTGGCATACGCCATCACTTCGGCAGCACCCCAGTTTAACTCCATATTGCCTGACCACATTTGTACACGGTCATCCAATACTTTTTGTACTTGACGTTGTATGACAAAACCATCGGGCAAGGCTTGCATTTTTGCGGCTAAGGCATTAATTTTTTCGAGACTAACGCCTGTATCCCAATCATCTTGTACGGCATGACCTAAATAGGGAGTCCAATCTATATGAACCGCTGTATTAGGCTCGCGCACCAAAGATTTAACCACATGCTGACCATTCTCTAAGGCTTGGCGATACTCTTCAACCATCGCTTCGGCGGCAGCACGCGTTAAGACATTCTCAGAAACCAATTTATCGGCATATAAGGTGCGTGTTGTTGGCAACTTAGTAATGATTTGATACATCAAGGGTTGAGTTGATGAGGGCTCATCTGCTTCGTTATGACCACGACGGCGATAACACATCAAGTCAATTACCACATCTTTTTTAAACTCCATACGGAAGTCTAAGGCCAGTTGAGTAATAAATAACACCGATTCTGGATCATCACCATTGACATGAAAAATCGGTGCTTGCACCATTTTAGCCACGTCGGTGCAATACTCAGTCGAACGCGCATCTTCACGCTTACTGGTCGTAAAACCCACTTGATTATTAATGATGATATGAATCGTGCCGCCAATCGTATAGCCACGCGTTTGTGACATTTGAAAGGTTTCCATGACCACACCTTGACCTGCAAAAGCAGCATCACCATGTACAATCACAGGAATAACTGATTTGCCGCCAATATCATCACGGCGTACTTGACGGGCACGTACTGAACCTTCAACCACAGGAGAAACAATTTCTAAGTGGGACGGATTAAATGCTAGGGCTAAATGTAACTCGCCACCAGCAGTCATTACATTAGACGAGTAACCTTGATGGTATTTAACATCACCCGAACCGTATTTATTAAAGGTTTTACCTTCAAACTCATCAAATAAATCAGCAGGATTTTTACCCATGCTATTAACAAGCAAATTTAGACGACCACGATGCGCCATACCAATAACGATTTCTTTAGTGCCTTGGCTGCCTGCGCGTTGAATGATTTCATCGACTAAAGGAATAAAACTTTCGCCACCTTCTAAACCAAAACGTTTTGCGCCAACATATTTATTGCCTAAATACTTTTCTAAGCCTTCGGCAGCTGTGAGTCGTTCTAAAATATGTGTTTTTGTTTCTAAAGAAAAATTAGGGTTGCCGCGCATACCCTCTAAACGACTTTGAATCCAACGCTTTTCGGCAGTATCAACGATGTGCATATATTCCACACCAACAGACGCACAGTAAATGGCCTCCATCGCATTGACCATTTCGCCCAAGGTTGCTTCAGGCTTGCCAATGGCTAAATTACCTGTTTGGAATACTGTATCAAAATCGGCACGTGATAGGCCATGTGCTGCCAGTTCTAAATCAGGCACATGATCACGTTGCATTAAGCTTAATGGGTCTAATTTGGCTTTTTGATGACCACGATTACGATACGCTGCAATTAATTGTAATACACCAACTTGACGCTTTTCGTGTTCGGTACTAACGCTACTTACCGTCATCGGCTGTACACGGGTACTATTGCGCGCTAAGAGTAAAAACTGCTCACGCACATTTTTGTGCGGCATATCGTGTTGAATGCCATTGTGTGCTGGCAATTTTGCAAAATAAGCACGCCACTCTTCAGATACTGACTCAGGGGACGTTAAATATTGCTCGTAAATATCTTCTATATAGCTTGCATTCTCAGCTGAAAGCTGGGACGAGCTTTGCTGCTGTATTAAACCATTCTGCATGCTGAATCTCTCTTGCAAATATAGTCTGCACAACTATTTCGCTTTTTCCTTCATCATACGATACACAAACGACTGGGTAAGCCATTTGCAGCCACAGTCGCACCAGATGTTTTAGGGCAGACCTTTTTATTACTTAAACATAAACGATACTTATATTTAAGCCATCATACTAAGCTTTTATTTTTAAATCGCCCACCGTTAATCCAAAAAAGTGTTACTTTTCAAATTAAAGCGTAAGCACCACACCATAATTTACCATTTGTGCAATCTGCTCTTATATAAGAACCAAGATGCAAATAAATGGGGCATCATCGCGCAAGCACCAATAAGGCGCGTAAGACGCACTAAAAGAATACACCACTGTATTCTATCTGCTACCTACATAGGCAGAGACTAAGCAAAAAAAGACAGGAAATAAAGAGACAAGTGCGACTAAATGACGCTTTTCTTGACCTACCGACATTAGCAGGGTTTTGAAGGGTTAAAACTTAGTCAAATTAGAGTACTAGCTCAAATCACGCCCTCAATTCTCGCACAAAATATACAATAATCATGCCAATTTACTAGCAAAAAAAAATCCCCCTGCTTAAACAATCAGCAGAGGGATTTTTATAGTTGTTATTTCACACCTTATCTTTAAGTGGCCTGCTCTATTAACATATTACGAATATGACCAATGGCTTTAGTTGGATTTAAACCCTTAGGACATACGCTAACGCAGTTCATAATGCCACGGCAACGGAACACGCTAAATGGGTCATCTAAATTCGCCAAGCGTTGTTCGGTTTGTGTATCACGAGTATCTACTAAAAAGCGATAGGCTTGAATTAATGCCGATGGGCCTAAGAACTTTTCTGGATTCCACCAAAACGACGGACAGCTTGTAGAACAGCAAGCACACAAAATACACTCATACAAACCATCGAGTTTTTCACGGTCTTCAGGTGACTGTAAACGCTCTTTGGCTGGTGGCGGTGTATCATTGATAACATAGGGCTGTACTTTTTCGTATTGATTGTAAAACATGCTCATGTCTACAACCAAATCACGAATAATTGGCAAACCCGGTAAAGGACGAATGACAATCTTTTTAGGCAAGTCGTGCATGTTAATTAAACAGGCTAAACCATTTTTGCCATTGACATTCATACCATCTGAGCCACAAATACCCTCACGGCATGACCGACGAAAACTTAAGGTTTCGTCCATCTTCTTGAGCTTTAACAAGGCATCAAGCAACATACGCTCGTTACCTTCTAATTGCAGCTCGTAAGTTTGCATATAAGGGGCGTTATCTTTATCGGGATTATAACGCATGACTTCAAAAATACGCATCTCGCTCATTATTTCTCTCCCTTAGAATGTACGCGGTTTTGGCGGTACAGTGTCTGCTGTTAAGGGAATCATCTTGACGGGTTTATAATCAAGACGGTTATTTTCTTTGTACCACAAAGTATGTTTCATCCAGTTGGTATCATCACGCTCTGGATAATCATTATGAGCGTGTGCGCCACGACTTTCTGGACGTGCTGCTGCAGAAATAATCGTTGCTTTTGCCACTTCGACGAGGTTGTACACTTCTAAAGCTTCAATACGTGCCGTATTAAAAACTTGAGATTTATCTTTAAGATAAAGGTTATCTAAGCGTTTTTCTAACTCAAGTACCTTTTTAACGCCTTCGTCTAATAGAGCTTGAGTACGGAACACGCCTGCGTGTGTTTGCATAATTTTACGTAAGTCATTGGCAACATCTTGTGCATATTCGCCCGACGTAGAATCATCTAACTTTTTAACACGTGCTAAGGTGAAATCTAAAACTTCTTTAGATAAAGGCTTAAATTCATTTGGCTCACGACGGATAGTATCAATAATATGATCACCTGCCGCTTTACCAAACACAATTAAGTCTAACAAAGAGTTAGTACCTAAACGGTTAGCACCATGCACACTCACACAAGAACATTCACCAATGGCGTACAAACCTTTAACAACGGTGTTGGGGTTGCCATCTTTAGGCACAACCACTTGACCGTTAATATTGGTTGGAATACCACCCATTTGATAATGGATTGTTGGCACAACAGGAATAGGCTCTTTAGTACAGTCTACGTTAGCAAACTTTTTGCCAATCTCATACACAGACGGCAAGCGTTTCATAATCGTTTCTACACCCAAGTGGGTTAAGTCTAAAACGACATAATCACCATTAGGCCCACAACCACGCCCTTCTTTGATTTCTTGATCCATAGAACGAGAAACGAAGTCACGCGGCGCTAAGTCTTTTAGGTTGGGCGCATAACGCTCCATAAAGCGTTCGCCGTCTTTATTACGCAGCAAACCACCTTCACCACGACACCCTTCGGTTAACAACACGCCCGCACCTGCAACGCCTGTGGGGTGAAATTGCCAAAACTCCATGTCTTCTAAAGGAATGCCTGCACGTGCTGCCATGCCTAAACCATCGCCTGTATTAATAAAGGCATTGGTAGAAGCGGCATAAATACGACCTGCACCACCTGTAGCAAACAAAGTACATTTGGCTTGAAATACGGCTGTTTCGCCTGTTTCTAAGTCAATCGCGGTAACACCTAATACATCACCCGCTTCATCACGGATTAAATCTAAAGCAATCCATTCTACAAAGAACTTGGTTTTGGCTTGTAAGTTTTGTTGATACAAGGTGTGCAATAAAGCATGACCTGTACGGTCAGCCGCCGCACAAGCGCGCTCAATGGGCTTTTCGCCATAGTTAGCGGTATGACCACCAAAAGGACGCTGATAAATGGTGCCATCTGCGTTACGGTCAAACGGCATACCCATGTGTTCTAATTCATAAACTACTTTAGGTGCTTCACGACACATAAACTCAATCGCGTCTTGGTCACCTAAATAGTCAGAACCTTTAATGGTATCAAAGAAGTGATAATGCCAGTTATCATCACCCATATTACCTAAAGAAGCACCAATACCGCCTTGAGCCGCTACCGTATGCGAACGGGTTGGAAACACTTTGGTTAACACCGCAACTTTTAAACCTGCACGAGCTAACTGTAAAGAAGCGCGCATACCAGAGCCGCCACCACCTACAATTACCGCATCAAAATTTAGGGTACGAATATTCGCCATGCTTAATTACCCCACAAAATCATAACGCCCCAAATAACATAGACAAAAATTGCTAATGCCATGCCAATTTGAACGATAAAACGTAAAAAGTTTGCACTCGCACCCATTTGACGAGTGGTCATATAGTCGGTTGTGATTGTCCACAATCCAACCCATGAGTGAGCTGCTAACGACAACAACGCTAATAAACTAAAAATACGCATTGTGGTGCAGGTCATAAAACTATGCCAAGCGTCATAGTTGACTTCGCTTGTACACAATAACCAACCCACAATAACTACAAAATAAACCGCTAAAATAACAGCACTGACACGCTGAGCAATCCAATCACTCGTGCCTGAACGACTAAAACTGGTTGCACTTTTCATAACACCACCCAGAAAAAGGCTAAAGCGATAACTACCGCAGCAACCGCAATCGTGACAGTTGCCATGGTACGACCACTTTGCAATTCTTCAGCAACACCAAAATCCATCAGAAGATGTTTGATGCCTGCAAAAAAATGATAAATCAAGCCTGCAAGAGCCACAAAAACGACAAAACGTCCCATAAAAGCACCAAAGACGCTTTCTTTAATGGCATCAAAGGATTCTTGGGAGGCTAATGAATTTTGTAAAATATAAAGAAGTACGGGAATCAACAAGAACACGATAATTCCTGAAATACGATGTAAAATTGAAGCGATCGCAACAGGCGACTTCATATTTACTTCAAGAACCATACCTAAGGGCAAGTTGACAGGTCTATTGCTTTTCACGGCGGGCACCCTGTGTAATTTAAGGCTCAAAATAAGCGAGCGGAATTAAAGGGAAGAATAATCAACCATACACTAACCACTATACTTATTGATAGCATCAAAAATAACGGGCAAAATGCGGCTGGCTGTATTCGACAAAGTGGCTGCGTTGCCAAAATTGTGGATGGCGCGAAATTATAGACACCTTAGCGCAAGATTACAAACAAGATACACTTTGCCACAAAAATAGCTCAAAATACAGGCAGTCATTTCCAATACAGCAATTTCAACATAAAGCAAGCCGCTTGTAAGCACTACATTGCATTGACAAAACTGCCATACACTTTAAGCTAGCGCGGTTTTGACTTTCTGCTGTTTAAATTTGTGATGTTTACTTTAATAGGTATGCTTTTTGCCTTAGACTTAAACCTTAATAGGCACAAAACTTGCAACAAACACAAATGAAAGTCACCTTAATTGATTAAATCAAAGACTTAGCTGCTTTAGTGCGTAAGCCCTAAGGTGTTAGCGTTTTGACACATTTAATGACTAAAAAGACCAAAAAACTCTTGGTGAGTATTGGTCAAGTCTATTAACCTAAGCGCATTTTATTGTATGAAGCTTATGTTTACCTTAATTAATACGGGTAAGCTAAGTTTTAATAAACCTAAGCCAAGACCTTGCTATTGCACTGAAAAACCACAGGAGACTGCCATGACGGGCAAAAACGCCACGTTAACGATTGGTGATAAAAGTATCAACCTGCCTATTTACAGCGGTACACTGGGCCCAGACGTTATTGATATAAAAGATATTTTATCCAACGGTTATTTTACGTATGACCCTGGTTTTATGGCAACGTCTGCTTGCGAATCCAAAATCACCTTTATTGATGGTGAAAAAGGTATTTTGTTGCATCGCGGTTATCCTATTGACCAATTGGCAGAAAAATCAGACTTTCTTGAAACCTGCTATTTGTTATTAAATGGNNGATATTGATGATGCCGAGCATCGTCACATTGCAGCGATTCGCTTAATTGCCAAAATGCCAACGATGGCAGCGATGAGTTATAAATACACAGCGGGTCAACCGTTTATGTATCCGCGTAACGATTTAAGCTATTCCGAAAACTTTTTGCACATGATGTTTGGTACACCATGCGAAGAATACAAAGTAAATCCTGTTATTGCCAAAGCAATGGACAGAATTTTTGTATTACACGCAGACCACGAACAAAATGCCTCGACTTCTACCGTACGTTTAACAGGCTCTACAGGTGCTAATCCTTATGCCTGTATCGCGGCAGGTATTGCGGCATTGTGGGGGCCTTCTCACGGCGGAGCTAACGAAGCTGTGTTAAAAATGCTAGATGAAATTGGTGATGTGTCTAATCTTGATGCCTTTATTGCGCGTGTTAAAGACAAAAACGACAGCACTAAATTGATGGGCTTTGGTCACCGCGTTTACAAAAACTTTGACCCACGCGCCAAAGTCATGAAACAAACCTGTGACGAAGTATTAAGTGCTTTAGGCATTAATGACCCACAATTAGAATTAGCCATGAAACTCGAAGAAATTGCTTTGCAAGACGAGTATTTTGTGTCGCGTAAACTCTATCCCAATGTGGACTTTTACTCGGGTATTATCTTAAAAGCAATTGGTATTCCTACTTCTATGTTTACCGTGATATTTGCTTTAGGTCGTACACCAGGTTGGATTGCACATTGGTTAGAAATGCACTCTGCCTCTTACAAAATCGGTCGTCCACGCCAGTTATATAATGGCCCAGTGCAACGTGATTTTGTGCCAGTAGAAAAGCGTTAATCGCTAACGCTTGAGGATTTACCTTCTGCGTAAATTCTAAGTTATGCCTTCAAAGGCCGCTTCTGCGGCCTTTGTTGTTTTTGGAGAGACTAACAATGAAACTTGCATTTATTGGCTTAGGCAATATGGGCTACCCGATGGCTGGCCATTTAGCTAAGCAAGGTTATGACATTACGGTTTATAACCGCACCACCGCAAAAGCCCAACACTGGGTTGAGCAATATGGTTTTACTTATGCACTGAGTCCATTAATGGCTGTTGCTAACGCTGATATGGTGTTTATTTGTGTGGGTAATGACAACGATTTAAGCGATGTAGTTTTAGGTAAAAACGGCATTATGCAAGGCTTAAAGTCAGGAGCTATTGTCGTTGACCACTCTACTGTTTCGGCCGAGCTATCGCGTGATTTAGCGGTATTATTAGTACAGCGCAACGTGGACTTTATGGATGCGCCTGTGTCGGGTGGTCAACAAGGGGCAATTAATGGTCAGCTAAGTATTATGTGCGGTGCAAAAGAAGAAGTTTTTGCTAAAGCTCAACCCATATTAAGCGCGTATGGCAAAACCATTACTCACATGGGTCAAATTGGTAGCGGTCAATTAACTAAAATGGTTAATCAAATTTGTGTTGCAGGTTTATTACAGGGCTTGGCCGAAGGTATTCATTTTGCCCAAAAATCGGGCATTGATGTAGAAAAAGCCTTAAATGTGATTAGTCATGGTGCGGCTTCTTCATGGCAAATGATTAACCGTTATCAGACCATGTTAGCCGAACAATATAATCATGGTTTTGCTGTTGATTGGATGCGTAAAGATTTAGATATTTGCTTGCATGAGGCGGCTAAAAATGGCGCGCAATTACCTGTTACCCAATTGGTAAATCAATTTTATGGCGAGGTACAAGACTTAGGTGGCGGTCGTTGGGATACCTCTAGTTTGTTGGTGAGATTGCAACAAAAAAACTAACTAATCTTGCACTGCACTTGCTGCCAAGATTGCTCAATATCAGTAACCATACGCTGCATCATTTCATCAGCGGTACAAACATCATGAATTAACCCTTGCGACTGCCCAATAAACTGCATACCGCGCTCTAAATCGCCTTGCTCGGTGGCTGCTTTTAAGCGTGGTGTGGCTGCACCAAAATTGGCTAATAATCGTATTTTTTGCGGCTCAAGCACCAAACCTGCTAATACTTTCCAAATAGGCACTTTTAACTCTATGGCCGCAAAAAAAGCTTGCCATACAGTAATTACAAAATTCATTGGCTTGTGAGTGAGTTTTTGAGCTGTAGGCGTTTTCATATAACGTGCAGGCAAACCATCAAAATTGGGCGAGTAGATGGTGTCGTGTTGGTCTTTGGCAATTACTTGTTGTTTGATTTGTTGATGTAGCGGGCTTTCTGCCACGGTGGCAAAACGCGACCCCATCGCCACCGCCTCTGCCCCTAACGCAAAAGCAGCCAATACACCACGTTGATCGGCAAAACCGCCACAGGCAATCACAGGAATGTCTAGCACATCTACAATCGCAGGCACTAACACTAAAGAAGTCACTTCTCCACCATGTGCAGCGGCTTCGTGACCTGTTACCATCACCGCATCAGCCCCTTGTTGTTGTGCCGCCAACGCATGTTTAGCGGTCGTAACGGTGGCAATGGCTTTGCCACCATAGGCATGACATGCCTTAATTAACCAATCTCCTTTGCCTAAAGAAAAGTTAATCACAGGCACGTGTAAATCTAGGGCAATTTGAGCGTTTTCTTTAGCCGAGGGCATCATTAAGGCGCAATTTACGCCAAAAGGTTTATGCGTCAATTCGCGCACTCGCAAAATAGCCGCTTTGGTTTGTTCGGCAGTTAATGGCCCTAAAGCCAAAATCCCCAAGCCCCCTGCATTACTTACTGCTGCCACTAATTCGGGTGTAGAAATCCAACTCATGCCCGTTAAAATAATGGGATATTGAATGTTTAAAAGTGCTGTGATTGCTGTTTTCATGAATGTATCGCGTTAAGCTAATTTCACTCAAAGATACCTACATATCGTCCAACAAACAACTCAGTAATTACAACACATTCACTAATCTTAATAATTCGGTATCTAAACGACTTAAACGCTCATCTAAAGCACGTAAACGACGGCTAACCTCTCGGGCTAAATTCATCTGAATTAAGGCAAATTGCTCTAAATAACATTCGGATAAAACATATAAAGCCTGATGAGAAATTTCTAAAGCAATACAATCCTCTACTGCTAATACCGAAGCACTACGCGGATTTAAGTCAATTAACGCCATTTCACCAAAACAGTCACCACGCGCTAAATATTGCAATTTTATTTTTTCACCTTTTAGCACCAAGACTTTGCCCTCTTTTAAAATAAACAAGGAGTTCGCCGAGTCACCTTCTTTAAAAAAATAATTATTTGCCTTGATGCTTACTTCGGGGCAATGTTGTAGCAATAATTCCAAAGCAGACTCATGAATAGCTCCAAAAATGGGCATTGCTTGTAATAAATGCAGAGATTGAGTATCCATAAGATGACTACTTATAAGTAATAAAGAGGTATTTTGATATTTTAGGTCAAAAAACGGTTTTTTTCCGCCCAAAGTCTTAACGCCCACTAGCAAGCTGCGTTATCCTACCCTACCTTTTTTATTGGGCTTAGGCGGTTATCGCTTATTTAATAAGTCCTGTATTTTATTTTTGACCCAATTAAGCAAACCTATTGCCATGCAAGAAAATTATTTACCCCAAGACATCGAACCCACCGTACAAGCTCAGTGGGATGCACAACAAGCTTTTGCTGCCAACGACAACAGCACCAAGCCTAAATATTACTGTTTGTCTATGTTCCCGTATCCGTCGGGCAAACTACACATGGGACACGTCCGTAACTATACCATTGGCGACGTACTGTCGCGCTTCAAAAAAATGCAAGGCTTTAACGTCCTACAACCGATGGGTTGGGATGCCTTTGGTTTACCTGCCGAAAATGCGGCGATGAAAAATAACGTGCCACCTGCGGGCTGGACGTATAGCAACATTGCCTACATGAAAAAACAATTACAGGCATTAGGCTTGGCGGTAGATTGGACACGTGAAGTGACTACTTGCAAACCTGATTATTATCGTTGGGAACAATGGTTATTTACCCGTTTGTTTGCCAAAGGCATTATTTATAAAAAATCAGGCATGGTGAATTGGGATCCTGTTGATAATACTGTGTTGGCTAACGAGCAAGTCATTGATGGCAAAGGTTGGCGTTCGGGTGCCGTGGTCGAAAAGCGCGAAATCCCGATGTATTACTTTAAAATTACCGCCTATGCCGAGCAATTGCTTAACGATTTAGATCAATTAGATGGCTGGCCAGAACAAGTTAAGACCATGCAACGCAATTGGATTGGCAAAAGTTTTGGCGCGGATATTATTTTTGACTATGACCAAGATAGCATTGGCCAAACAGGTCAGTTAAAAGTTTACTCTACTCGCCCTGACACCTTAATGGGCGCAACCTATGTTGCGGTGGCTGCCGAACATCCTTTAGCCACCTTAGCCGCCACTAACAATGCCGAGTTACAAGCCTTTATTGCCGAATGCAAAGCAGGTTCGGTGGCTGAAGCCGATATGGCGACGATGGAGAAAAAAGGCGCAGCGACAGGCTTTTATGTGACTCACCCCTTAACAGGCGACAAACTTCCTGTATGGGTAGCTAACTATGTGTTAGCTAATTATGGCGAAGGTGCGGTAATGGCCGTTCCTGCACATGATGAACGTGATTTTGCTTTTGCTCATAAATACAACTTAGCTATTAAGCCAGTGTATGAGTTAGCCAATGATTCAAGCACATTTGATATGCAAACTTGGCACGACTGGTATGCCAACAAAGACGACAGCATTCGTTATATCAATAATGGTCAAACGTTTAGCCAAACCTTTGATGCCATTGTGGCCGCTTTAGAAGCTAACGCTCACGGCGCACGTAAAACACAATTTCGTTTGCGTGATTGGGGAATTTCGCGCCAACGTTATTGGGGTTGCCCTATTCCAATTATTCATTGTAATAGCTGTGGTGATGTGCCTGTGCCTGATGAGCAATTACCTGTTACCTTGCCCGAAGACGTTGTGCCTGATGGTGGCGCATCGTTATTAAAGCGTTTGCCTGAGTTTTATCAAACCAATTGTCCTTGTTGTGGCCAAGCGGCAACGCGTGAAACTGACACAATGGACACCTTTGTTGAGTCCAGTTGGTATTATGCGCGTTATGCCTCACCACAATGCGACACAGGCATGGTTGACAAACAAGCAGCTTCTCAATGGTTGCCCGTTGACCAATATATTGGTGGCATAGAACACGCGATTTTGCATTTATTGTATGCGCGTTTCTTTCATAAGTTAATGCGTGACGAAGGTTTGGTTCAAGGTGATGAACCCTTTAAACGCTTATTAACTCAAGGCATGGTCTTAGCCGAAACCTATTATCGCAACTTAGAAGATGGCAAAAAAGATTGGTTTAATCCTGCCGATGTTGCTTTAGAAAAAGACGACAAAGGCCGCGTAACCAAAGCCACCTTAAATAGCGATGGCCAAGAAGTCTTAGTGGGCGGCATGGAAAAAATGGCCAAGTCCAAAAACAATGGCGTTGACCCTCAAGCCCTGATTGACCAATACGGTGCAGACACCGCACGTTTGTTTATGATGTTTGCTGCCCCACCCGACCAGTCTTTAGAATGGTCTGATGCGGGCGTTGAAGGCGCACATCGCTTTTTAAAACGTTTGTGGCGTAGTGTTTATTTACATACTCAAAAAGGCGCAAGCCCCGCCTTAGACCTAACACAACTAGATACTACTAGCCGTGATTTGCGCCGTAAAACACACGAAACCATTGCTAAAACCAGTGATGATATCGCGCGTCGTTATACCTTTAACACCGCCATTGCCGCGATTATGGAGTTATTAAACGCCATACAAAAACTTGATGCACAACAAGCTCAAGCTGTTGCAGTAGAACGTGAAGCCCTTGAAGCGATAATATTGATTTTAGCACCGATTGTGCCACACATTAGCGAAGCCTTATGGCAGGCACTCGGTCATAAGGACGTTGTGAATGCGGCATGGCCAACCGTAGATGAGTCGGCACTTACCCGCTCTAGCATTGAGTTAGTGATTCAAATTAATGGCAAAGTACGCGGCAAAATAGAAGTTGCTGTTGATGCCGATAACGACACTATTCAACAAGCTGCGTTGGCCTGTGATGATATTCAGCGCTTTTTGACCACGCCACCCAAAAAAGTGATTGTGGTTAAAGCTAAGTTAGTGAGTATTGTGGTTTAAAATACTGCTTAAATGCCTCGGCTCTTGTAGGATGGGTCGAGGTACGAGACCCATCAACACGTTAACAATGGGTTTCCTGCGTCAACCCATCCTACAACTCAATCCATTAACCCCTTGTTGATGTTATTTATGCGCNNAGCCCATTAACACAGCCATTAAAACAACGCTTAATACAATCAAATGTTGAATTATCCAGTGCGGAATACACCCTAGAAGTTACTGATGACAAACTCAGCAAACAAACGACTAGCACCGATAGCCGTGCTAAAGCAGCCGAATATGGCTTATATTATCAAGTAAGTTATGTGATAAAAGATAACCAACAACGTATTGTATTTCCAGAGCGTAAACTGCTATTAAGACGCAGCTATCAATATGATAGTACGGCAATTGTAGGTAAAACCTCCGAAGAGCAAACCCTGATTCAAGAGCTTTATGAAGATGCAGCCACTCAAATTGTTAATCAATTGCGTAGCTTTAAGCCCACTACTACACCTAGCACTATCACACCATGAAATATGATTATTGGGGCTTATTAAAACATCTAAAAAACCCACTACGCACCATTTATGTATTACACGGTGACGAAACCTTACTCCAACAAGAAGCCTTGATTGCTCTACGCAAAACCGCGTTTAAACAAGGTTTTACCGAGCGTGAACGCCACGACATAGACAAAGGCCATGATTGGGCAAGTGCCTTTGCCGACAGCAATGCCCTGTCATTATTTTCCGATAAAAAACTAATAGAAATTCATGGCAATAAACCCGATGCCGCAGGCGCAAAAGTTTTAGAAGCTTATTTAAAAAATGCGCCCGAAGATAATTTAATTATTTTAGTATTACCCAAACTCGAAGCAGCCGCGCAAAAAAGCAAATGGTTTGTTGCTTGTGAAGATAACGGGATTACCGTATCTTGTGCGCCACTGTCAGACTTTCAGTTTAAAGAATGGATTACCACACGCTGCGCTGAGCAACAACTTAGTTTAAATAGCGATGCTCTCACGGCATTATGTCAACAAACCGAAGGCAATTTATTAGCCGCACATCAAGAAGTCACCAAGCTAGCTTTGCTGTATGGCAAAAGCAGCGTTAATCTTGAGCAATTACAAAGTGCAATCAGCGAAAGTGCGCGTTTTAGTTTATTTGATTTAAGTGCTACCGCCTTAGCAGGTGATGCCACCAAAACCGCCAAAATTTTATTTAGCCTCAAAGCCGAAGGTCAAGCCGAAAGCCTCGTTTTATGGGTATTAAGTAAAGAAATTAAAACGCTAAGCCTCTTATTTGAAGGGACACAACAAGGCTTGCCGCTTAGTCAATTGTTTCAACAGCAAAATGTATGGAGCAAACAACAAGCCGTTGTTCAAAAAGCACTCAAACGTCTCAACACCAAACGGATGTTAGTTTTAAATGATGAGCTATTAGCCGCAGACAAAGCCATAAAAGGCCAAAACAACGAAAACGCTTGGGATATACTATTGCGCTTGAGTCTGAGCCTTGCAGGAGTAACCTTATTTGAAAACGCTGTCTGACGCAGAATTTAACGCTTTATCGCGTTTGGTGTATCGTGATTTAATTTTAGACACGCTAGGTAATTTATGCTTAGGTTTTGGCTTATATTTAGTTTTTAGTAGCCATGCAGCCACCTATCCTGCTTGGTTGTTAAGCGCCGAGGCCAAAGCCCTACTAATTGCCACAGGCTTACTTAATTTACGTTTTATTGTGATTCGTTTTAGACGTTTGCAAACATGGCAAATAGCACGACAACAACGCAACTCTCACTAAACTCATCGAGCCAAGCAACAATGGATAATAAGAAAGATACCTCAAGTATTTCGTTTACCGCTCACTACACTGGTTATGTGTGGTACAAAAACAACCTTTCACACAAGGCATTTGCCACCAAACAAGGTTTTGCTTTTTATCAATTGTTGCGCCCCATTGAAGTATTAGCAAAATATTTTATTGGCTCAGATATTAAAACCACGTTATTACAGCGTCATCAACTCATTGACAGAGAGCTAAGCCAGCTTATTGGCCAACATCCTGATTTACAAATTTTAGAATTGGCCTGTGGCTTGTCACCTCGCGGCTGGCGTATCAATCAAGAATATCCTAATAATTTATATATCGAAGCTGACCTACAAGGTATGGCGCAACGCAAACAACAACTATTAACTGAACTTGATGCAATTAATGCTAAACACAAGGTCAGTGTATGCAACATTTTGGTAGAAGATACACCCGATAGCCTAGAGGCATTATTGGAGCGAGAATTTGACAAAAACAAACCCTTAGTGGTGATTACCGAAGGTTTGATTAACTATTTTCAACTACCGCAAATTAGCGAGTTTTGGACACGTTTAAATACTGCATTAACGCAATTTTCGACAGGTTTTTATTTAACTGACGTATATCCAAAAGTCACGCAACATCGGTTTTATCATTGGATTGAATTGGCCAACAAAAGCCTTAAAGTTTCATCTAAAAGCAGCTTTATGATGCACTTTATGACTAACGAGGAAGCAGCCACACATTTAAAAGGCTGTGGTTTTGGTCAAGTGAATGTGTTTAACCCTGATGAAGAACTACCTAATGCTAAAACTCAAGGTGGTGCTTTAGTGTGGGTGATGCGGTGTGAGGTTTAGATAAATAATCCTCTCATTTAGCCCTCACCTCAACCCTCTCCCACAAGGAGAGGAAGTTATTACTCTTCTAAATAGCCCCATAAGGCCGATGCCCTAACTTTGGTACTTCATGGCAATAATCACGGTCTTTTAATAACTTATTAAACTCATCAGCAATCACAAAACTGCCGTGTTTAAACAAGCAACGCATCCAGCCCTCGCCACGCTCAAATACTAACACCTCAATTCTCAACATAGAATCAGGTAAACACAAAATCAAGTTACGGGCATACTCCTGCACCGTAAACACTATCGACTCATATTTAAGCAAACAACCAAAAAAGTTAATATCCACAATCTCTACAGGCGAGTCAATTTGAATATCGCCATTGACCGCCGAAAACCCTAACACATAACACTTTGGACTTTTTAAGGCATAACGCGGCTCCCCACGTCGCTCCAAAGCTAAACCCTGCTCATGAGTCAGCAATTTTAAGCCTTCTACTTGCGCCACATCTTCTTCTTTTAAAAAGGCACAAAACATACCCACTACGGTATCTCTACGCTCTAACTGCGGCAAATGGTCGGCGTTTTCGATTAAAGCAAATTGAGCATTGGGACAATTGGCGGCAAAATAGGCGTTTTCGTAAGGCAGCGTAAAACTATCATAATTACCCGTTGCCACAATGGTTGGGCAAATAGGATAACCCAAGACTTCTTCTACCCCAATTAAACGATGGGCATTAATACGATAACGTTGTTTTTCGTTTTCGCTAAAGGTTCGCATTTGTCGTCTAAACAAACGACACGCCACTTCGGGGATTTGGGTTTCCTTTAAACGTGCATGATTAATTAAATACAACACCACTGCTTCACCAAACTCTGACATTTGCTCCGCATCTAATAGCTTTAGCGACTCCTCTAACAGCATACGCCATGATTTGCGTGGTTTAGCTAATGTACCCACCATAATGAGGCGTTCGCTCATTTCTGGGTGCTTAAAAGCAAAGGTACTCGCCACCACCGACCCTAAAGATAAACCCATTAACGATACTTTGGTAATCCCTTCTTGCACTAACCAGTAATACAATAAATCAGCTAAATCTTCCAAACCTAAATTGGCGGCTAATTGGGCATTATTACCTAACGAGGGTAAATCGACCAAAATAATAGGCGCAATTTCGAGTACATCACTGGTAAAAAAACGGTATGAGGTAAAGTTTTGAAAAGCTCCGCCCAATACAATAACAGGCGGTTTTTGGCAACCTTGAGGCCCTTCAAAGGCTAAATAATGAATTTCCCATTTACCCAACATCGAAACAACGGGGTCATTTTTTAAAGAATTTTTTTCGTAGGGCGCAAAAAGCAGCATGTATGCCTCATATTATTTTTGTCGATACAGACTTACCAAAACACAAGCAGATTTTTGGTAAATATCTAATAATTATTTGTACCAAGTTTATAACACAAAATTTAGGATTTTTTGAACCATCAAAACGCCATTTTAGCGATGTGATGCGCCTTTTTAGCAAAAAAACAACGCAACAAAGCTGGTAGAGTCTGACGGTAGTCCTGATATAATCAAAAAATATCGGTCTTTATATTGAGTATTAAGCATGACTGTTCAAGATTATATGCAAACCTTAGGGCAAGAAGCGCGTAAAGCATCGCGTCATATTGCTCGTGCCAGCACTAATAGCAAAAATGCAGCATTACAAGCTATTTATGCCGCTTTAGAAAACAACCAAGAAAAAGTATTAGCGGCTAATGCATTAGACATGAACAATGGCAAAAATAATGGCTTAGATGCAGCCCTATTAGACCGTTTAGAACTTACGCCAAGCCGTTTTGCAGGTATGTTAGAGGGCTTACAGCAAGTCATAGCATTAACCGACCCTGTGGGGGCAATTACCGATTTAGCCTATAGACCTAGCGGTATTCAAGTGGGAAAAATGCGTGTGCCTTTAGGTGTCATTGGCATTATTTATGAGTCGCGCCCAAACGTAACCTTAGAAGCNNTTTACCTGCCAGTGTGGTGCAAGTTGTCTCGACCACTGACCGCGCTGCGGTGGGGGCATTAATTACCATGCCAGAATTTGTTGATGTGATTGTGCCTAGAGGTGGTAAAGGTTTAATTGAGCGTATTAGCAAAGATGCCCGTGTACCTGTGATTAAACATTTAGATGGCAATTGCCATGTGTTTATTGAGCGTGAAGCCGACATTACCAAAGCCTTAAATATTGCTTTAAATGCTAAAACGCATCGTTATGGTGTATGTAATGCCATGGAAAGCTTATTGATTGATGCACCAATTGCCGCAACTGTTTTACCACAACTTGCCGAACTCTATGCCGCTAAAGAGGTAGAATTACGTGGTTGTGAACGCACTTGCGCTTTAATTAGTGCCACCCCTGCCAC
>DDBM01000221.1:0-12422 GCA_002333125.1 Moraxellaceae bacterium UBA2032
AGTGCTACAAGGCGCTGTAACTGGTGCAGTCAGCGGCAAAAATAGTGATGCCATTAAACAAGATGCCACTCAAAATGCTACAGATGAAGTGAGCAGACAAGCAGACGAAAATGCCCAAGCTAACGCAGTTGACCCTAACACATTAGAAGGCGCGGCTACCAACATTGCAGCAGATGCCGCCTCACAAACAGCAACTAATGCACTAAGTAAAACAGGTATTCCAGGTGCCGCTGCTATTGGTGGTGCTGCGGGTAGCTTAGTTAAAGGTTTTGGAGGCATGTTTAAGAAAAAACAAGCAGAACCACAACCAACCCCAACACAAGAATAACTCAAAAAAGGCGTATCTAAGATACGCCTTAAAAAACTCCCGCACATGAGCGTTACTTTTTATACATACTACGCCTTAGCCAACAACTCAGTCACTTGAGTAAGCTCTTCGGCTATTTTGGCTAAATCCTCTTGAGCGACACGTTTAATCTCGGCCAAAACATCAGCATTTTGAAGTTCTTGAGCGCGTTCCTCTGAGTCTGCATCTAAACCACGAGCATAATCTTGTTGAATTGCTTGCAAACGCTGATTAAGCTCGGCATAACGTGCTTCTAGATTGGCTTTTTTTACTAATAAGTCAGACATTGAAAATTCCACATTAAAATTAAGGTTATGTACAGTATAAACCCTTTATTTATGCACCACAAAGGTAAAAGTATGGATTGGTCTCAAGTATTAGGCTACGCCAGTAAAGCGGCAGATATGTTTAAAAAAGCCATTGATACCCTTGCNNGCTAGTTTTGATGTAGAAAACATTACTTTTGATCATCATAAACAAACCTTAATTTTGCGTGAACGCCGCCCCATTGAATTGAGTACCAGACGTTTTAAATCCACATGGCAACAATGGGGTTTTAATGTATGGGCATGGTACTTAAGGCAATTTAAAAAAACGACTCCTTTAATTCATGTGTTATCTAACATCGAGGGTATAAGCATTAAAGATGGCATTTATCGTGTGGATTTTTCGACTTATATTAGGCGTAAACCTACCTTTATTGCCACCTTGTACGCGCTTGAAATTAAAAGCATTAAAATTTTAGATAAAGAGATTTATATTCGTGGTTCGGCAGATTTAAAATCACTCAATCTATTAAATGAATTGTACAAGCTGTTACCTAATCCGCCCGAAGCCTCTAGCCCCACAGCTCAAACGCTGAAACAAGAAGCCCCAATGAGCGAAGCTGAAGCCGACTTGGTCATTGATAAAATATTAGAGGCCAAGACAAAGGATTAAGATTTTAAACTCCCCCTTCGACTCCGCTCAGGGGACATTTTTCGTTGTCTGAGCGGAGTCGAAGCCAAAAAAATCAACAAGAACCATAAAAACGCACTAGCCTAAATTCATCAAACTCGTCTAAGTCTGGCCATGTAGTTGCGGCTTGTTCGGTTAATTTTTTATAATGCGGATGCTCAAAATTTTTGACTCGTGAATCTGCCACTAATACNNCCATTTAACTCAGCATTTGCTTGACAGGCCAACAAGGCCAAAGGGTCTATATCACAGGCAACCACGTCGGCCGCACCTGCTTGTTTGGCCGCAATCGCAACCACGCCCGACCCTGCGCCAAAATCTAATACGCGTTTGCCGCGCACATACTCAGGATTATCACGCAACCATTGCGCCATTGCCAAGCCTGAAGCCCAACAAAAAATCCAATAGGCAGGCTCTTGCCAAATGGCTTGCATTTGTTCACTACTCATGGGAGTACGCGGATAATCTGGGTCAAGTAAATATAACGACAAGTTATTTAAATTAGGCAACGGTTGGGCGCGTAAGGTTGCGGTGGCTAAAGTACGTTGTAATTGCTGCTCAAGTTGAGTAAATAATAACGACATAATAATTAAGTGTTATGTTGCTTTAAAGAGCGTAAAAACAAACCAGTCCCACCCATCGACAACACCAAAATCACAATTAAATCAAAGGCGGTCATGGCTCTAAAATTAAAATTTATGGACATAATCACGCCAAAAATTAAAGCCACAATAGAGCCTATAGTTAACACCCACGCGATGATATTTTTAGCATTATAAAATAGTAAACCTATGCCAAACATAAACGGAATCATCACCATGCCTGTCGTAATAGCATATGTGCCACCAAACATCGACATACCATATAAGCGCATGGACATCCCAAAATTTGAAGTCACGGTAATGGCATTTAATAGCATATAAAATCCGCCACACATCATAATAATGCCAAGCCAAAACTCACCAATACCACCCGATGTTCCACCTGCGCCTCTCATTACTTTTTCTCCTCTTGGGTTTTATTTACCCAAATGCCTTATAAATCATAGTCTGCTTTATACATCAATTACACCGATTCAACCATACAAGATAGGTTGTTATCCCTCACCCCAACCTTCTCCCAAGGGGCGAGGGAGTCTTTTATATTGCTTATTTAAAACCATAAAAAAAGCCGCATAATGCGGCTTTCTCATCAAGCTAAAACCTTACTTCCAAGTCCAGCTTTGACCCCAGCTATTTTGACCATCCCACAAGTGGGCATCTTGGCCGTCAAATGCCCCCCAATAGGCATCTTTAATGTCTATGGCTTTGTTAGGCGCATGGGCAGGACGCAACGAGTTACCCGCACCACGTAACCACACTTGATTAGCTCCGCTATGGCAATCCCATAACTGAATTTTAGTGCCGTTACCTGTACCCGCAGCCGACACATCTATACAACGATTCGCATTGGCTTGGCTATGAATACGGCCTTGCGCGTCTTGCCACCATTTTTGGGTATTTGCGCCATTACACGACCAATGATGCACAATTGCGCCATTATTGGTATTACGGCTTTCTAAATCTAAACATTTGCCTTTGCCATTCACCAAAGTGCGCCATACAGGCACTTCGGTTAGGGTAGTGCTTTCAATTTGCACACTCACATTACCCGATACAGCCGCATCAGAAGCCAAACGAATAATTACGCTGTTATCATTTACCACAAAACTGGTGCTGACATTTGTACCCGTTAATGTACGTTGTAACTGACGGCTACCATTAAAAATTTGCAAGGTATCGCCAATGCCATCTAAACCACCCGACACAGTGACTTTAACCGCGCTTGCGCCTGCAATACTTAAGGTTTGATGAGTTGTTTGATTGGGCGCATAGTTAGCCGCAGACCATGAGTTAGTTGTTGCGTAGTAGGCTTCCCATTTACCTTCACTGGCTTTATCTGAGTAATTTAGCCACAAGCTTTGATTGCCATTCACCGCTAATAATTTTTGATTTTGATAGGAGTTAGCAGGTACAGCAAAACGATAGCCTGCATACTCACTGGCGCATTGCGCTCGTCCTTGCTCCCACGCACCACTACCGCTAGTGACACGCCAGTCATCAGAGTTGGCCACATTTTGACACGCAAAACGATGTACGACTGCACAATTATTGTCATTCCAACGGCCATTACCGCCTTGTTCGGCNNGCAAATAAACGTGGAATATTAGAGCTATCAATCGTACCCGTTTGGTCAACCCAACCATCAGGCAAAATATCTTTACCTAGTTTGCTATCCGAAATGGTGTAAATACTGCCTACAGTCAAGGCATTACCGTCCATTTTACAAGTTGCTGTATCAAAATATTTTACAGGACGCGAATTCCAGCCGCCATCTGCCCCTTTGGCAAAAATCCGGCCATCCCAAATAAGCGAACCGTCATACCAATTATTTGCGCCTTTAACAATAATACGTTTGCCCTTGGCAATCATCTCGCGTGGCGTTTCCCAACGATTACTCGGTTTATCACTTGGGGTATATAACATCGAACCAAAGGCGGCACGTAATGGGGCTTCGACTAATGCCTGATTACCAACACGGTCTTCTAAATCTAAAAATAAAATTTCTTTAGGATGCGCGGCTAACCAATTAGCCATTTTTTGTAATTCATTGGGGTAGCTATCAACCGCGCTATAAATAGAGGAGCAGTTTTGATGACACAGCTTGACTACGCCATTATCGTTATGAATATCAAGGTCGATGTTACGCACACCGTTATCCATTAACTTATCTAATGCCCAACGCTGATTCGCCCATGTTGCCGAAGAGTCATTCCACGCATTGTGTGCGCCTAGAATTTGCAAACGATTCACAGGTGTATCGGCCTGTAACTCCATTGCTTGGGTGAGTGGCCATGCCGAATCTGCAAAACTGCTAGAAGCCGACACTAACAAGCTAAGCATAGTGATAATTTTTTTCATTGTACCCTCTAATTTTTAGGCGCGTTCGACTAAAGCAAACACATTAAATTATGGGTAAAAAATATACTAAATAAGTCTAGTTAAAGATTGATACTTAGCGTCATTGCCAAATAATAATTGGCACACAAAGTCAGTTTTTAGCTAATCACGGTATTTTTAGATATTGGGTGGCAACCTAAACACTACACCTAAACAAATCCTGTCGCCTTTAAACGAAATAAGTTTGTGCCATTTAGTGATAGCTATCACATTCCTAACCACTTAGTTTAAAAAAAATAGCAAAAGAAAATATCTCATCTAGCATTTTAAATTAAGAGTTATTTATTACTCAGGAAGCCTCTCAATAACAGCAAGGATGCAAAACATGACACCCAAAATCCGCCTAACATCTTTAATTTTGTTACTAACATATTGTATAAATTCGATTGCTCAAGAATTACAAAAAAGCCAAATGCAAGTCATGGCAAGAATTGTCCCTAGCTGCATTATTAACACCTCAGAAAACAGCCATACACCACAACTTTACTGTACTCAAGGTGTTTCTAATAACAGTAATACTCACATGACACAAAATCCTTCTAGCACAATAAATACCGTTTCAACGACTACTTTAATAACAACTCATACCACGCTTATAGTAACAACCATTGAGTTTTAAACATTAAATGCCTGTGGTGCTAAGCCTTGTTGATAACACTGATACATTGTTTTATAGGCCGATTCAAATGCTATACGTTGCGCCTTAATATCAAACAAAGGGCTTTGTTCGCGGTGCTGTAGTTTTTGTTTTATTTGCGCTAACCATAAAGGTGATGTAGCCAACTTTAAAGCCAATGCCTCGTAGTCTGCCAAATTTTGGGTAATTAACTCTGGCAAGCCTACAGCAGTCAATATACTTGCCGCGACCCGACTGGCAAACGTCTGCCCCATACAGGTTACGATTGGCACACGCGCCCATAAAGCGTCGCAAGCGGTAGTATGGGCATTAATGGGCAAAGTATCTAAAAATAAATCGGCNNGCTGTTGCATTACCCTCTAACAACCACAACACGCTATTAGGCACTTGTTGTAACAGACGCATCCATACATCAAACATGGTTGGCGAAATTTTATAGCTGTTATTAAAACAACAAAAAACAAAACCCGTCTCTGGCAAGCCCAATTCACCACGGCTAAAAACTTGCGAAGATATGGGGCGTTTGGAGTCATTGACATAATAGGTATGTGGTAAACAAACCACTTTTTCACTAAAGTCTGTGTGATATTGTGGCGGTATAATATGCCTATCCGCCAAAATATAATCTATATAACTTGCCCCAATAGTGCTTGCTTGGCCTAAATAATTTACCTGTATAGGCGCAGCTTTATAAGCAAAAATACCTAAACGCGCATCTTGGGTATGTCCTTTTAAATCAACGGCAATATCTATTTGTAAAGACTTTATCAATTGTGCTACTTGTAAATCGGTGTATTGGCTAACATCTATATACCTATCAAAAGCTGCTTTAACACGCACGGTCATTTCATCATTTTTAGTATTAAAGGCCAAAGCGATTATTTCAAACTGGCTGCGGTCATGTTTTTCAAATAACTCAATCATTAAAATAGAGGTGGCATGATTGTAAAAATCAGCCGAGATATAGGCAATTTTAATTTTAGGATGTTGATAAATTTCGCCATTCCATAAAGGCGTACTTTGTGCAGGATAATTTTTGAGTACATAAGACTCAGCGCATATAAGCTGCTCATGTGGGCTGGCTGGTACATTAAAAAACTCAAATGGACTAATAACAGCTTGCTGTTGTGCTATACCTTGACGTAAAAACGCGACAGTGGCGTGATAGTCTTTCCAGTCGCAAATATGGGTTTGTAAATAAAATATCCGCCCTNNGGGTTTAAGGCTAATAGCTTTTTGATAATGATTAACTGCTTCGTGATAACGTTTTATTTTTTCTAACACCAAACCACAATGATACCAAGCCTTGGAAAAATCGGCTTTAAGCTGTGTTGCTAACTGATAACTATGTAACGCCTGTAAATAATCATTATATTGTAAATACAACGTA
The DNA here is from genome assembly GCA_002333125.1 of Moraxellaceae bacterium UBA2032. Classification (GTDB taxonomy): domain Bacteria; phylum Pseudomonadota; class Gammaproteobacteria; order Pseudomonadales; family Moraxellaceae; genus Agitococcus. The sequence continues at coordinate 6,330 of DDBM01000221.1, forward strand.
CCTTGTAAATTGAGAGCGATTACATGATGTGGCTGTTGCTGCAATACCTTAGCAATACTTTGTAAGGCTGGCTCTATGCTGTGTTGTTTATTTAAAGCAATGGCATGGTGATAATATAAATCGACTTGTTGATTGACTGTCGTTTGGCACGCAAAACCACTCTCAAAACTTTGTTGTGCTAATTGATGTTGATTTAACGAGCCTAACACTACGCCACAATGCAGCCATAACACTGGTGATTTTTGTTGATAACTAAGGGCTTGTTGTAGGGAGTCTTGAGCTTGTGTCAGTTGGTTTTGCTGCAAATATAATACCCCTAAACGGTGCCATAAATCGGCATCTGTAGGTGTTTGTTGTAACAGCTTTTGATAAATAGCTTGAGCTTGTGCCAGTTGATTGGCTTGATGTAAGGCAATCGCTGTTTTTTTATTTAGAGGTGTCATGGTGTTTGCCACGCCATATTTTCCATAACGCAGGCACGCAGCCTACATCTAATAATAAGGGTATCCAACACCAATAAACTGTATTAGCTATTGGTACAATTAACACCGCCAACGCACCAAACACACCACCAATAACTAACACCAAAGAGGTTGAGGTATGCTGTTGTTTAGCTTGCCATAACAAATACGCATTTTGACCTGCTAAAAGTAACCATAACAGGCCAAAACTTATACTTAGCATCCATGCCATTAAAGCCTACTCACTTACATTATCAGTCGTAGGCTTGGGATTACTGGGCTTACGGCGTTTACCCTTATTTTTGGTATCACGATGCCGCACTTTAGGCTTTTTGGTTTTATCACCCTCTTTAGTGTTGTCTTTGGCTTTATCACGTTGAGATTGTGCTAAAGACTGAGCTTTTTGGGCATCGGTGCGCAAGTCAGGCTTTTTATTGCGTGGCTTCTTTTTGCTCGGCTTGGCAACAGGTGCGCCAACAGCCAATGGCTTAGGCTCTCTTTTAGAGACGCTTGCAACGGGTGGTTGTTTACTACGTTTGTTAGAGCTAACTTTAGTGAGTAATTCAAAATCAATTTTGCGCTCGTCCAAATTAACCCCTGCAATACGCACTTGCACTTTGTCGCCCATAGCATAACTAATGCCTGTTTTTGAGCCAACTAAGGTATGCATCACAGGGTCAAAAGCATAGTAGTCACCCTGCAAATTACGCACATGCACCAAGCCTTCTACAAAGATGTCATCTAGAGAAGCAAAAAAACCAAACGCTGTAACAGCAGTAATTACGCCTGTAAAGTCATCACCAATATGGTCTTGCATATACTCACATTTGAGCCATGCGGTTACGTCACGTGTCGCTTCATCGGCACGACGTTCATTAAGAGAGCAATGCTCACCTAACGCTAACATTTGTGCCATATCCATCGTGGGTGGCGCATCAGGATAGCGCAAACTGTGACGAATCACCCGATGCAATAACAAGTCAGGATAACGACGAATTGGCGAGGTAAAATGGCCATAAGCCTCATACGCCAAACCAAAATGACCCAAATTTTCGGGGCTATAAACGGCTTGTTTCATCGAGCGTAATAACATGGTTTCGATAATCGGCGCATCAGGACGGTCTTTAATACTTTGTAAAACGGCCTGAAAATCGGCAGGTTTAGGTTTAGTTGCCTTAAAGTCTATGCCCAAAATAGCCAAGTAGCTTTTTAGTTTGGCTAATTTTTCGTCTTTAGGCCCTTCGTGATTACGATACAGCGCAGGCAGCTTTAATTTAGCCACATATTCGGCAGCACACACATTAGCCGCTAACATACACTCTTCAATCAACATATGCGCTTTGTTACGGGTGCGCGGTACAATTTTGTCGATTTTTTTGTTTTCATCAAAAATAATATAGGTTTCGGGGGCTTCAAAATCTAAAGCACCGCGTTGCTCACGGGTCGCTCTTAAAATTTNNACACGCCCTAAACGTGAAATGGTCATATCGCAAACCATACACAAACGGTCAACATTTGGCTTTAACGAACACAAACCATTCGATAAAATCTCGGGCAGCATTGGCACCACAAAACCCGGAAAATAGACCGATGTTGAGCGATGTTTAGCTTCGATATCTAGGGGCTGATTAGGCAATACATAATGCGACACATCGGCAATAGCCACCACTAAACGATAACCACCACCTGCGCGTTTTTCGGCATACACCGCATCGTCAAAATCTTTGGCATCTTCGCCATCAATGGTCATTAACGGTAAATCGCGTAAATCAACACGATTAGCTTTATCGGCCTCTGCAACCTCAGCGGTCATAGTAGCTACTTGTTGCTCTACGTCATTTGGCCATACATGCGGAATTTCAAAATTACGTAATGCAATTTCGATTTCGAGACCTGCCGACAAATAATCGCCTAATATTTCAACAATCTCGCCCACCGCATAACTACGATGATTAGGTTGTGAAGTAATAGCCACTTGTACAAACTGGCCAAACTGCGCACCCTTGGTGTCGCCTTGAATTAAGATTTCGTGGGTCATGCGTTTGTTATCAGGCACAACGTAGGCTACGCCATCTTCTTCACAATAACGCCCCACAATACGTTGCGTTTTATGTTGCAGCACTTTAACAATACGGCCTTCGGGGCGACCTTTATGGTCAAACCCAAGCACACGCACCAAAACCACATCACCATGAAACACTAAACGCATTTGTTTAGACGTTAATAAAATATCGCCCGATTTATCATCAGGAATTAAAAAGCCAAAGCCATCGGGGTGACCTTGTACATAACCTTTTTTACATTCGCTTTCGTCTAATAATTGATAACTGCCACGGCGGTCAGAGGATAACTGGCCGTCTCGCACCATTGCACCGAGGCGTTTTTGTAGAGCAAATTGACGTTCGTCGTCATGTAAACCCAATAAGCCTGCTAATTGTTCGGCAGTTAATGCTTTAGGATTTTGAGAGATAACTTGCAGGATAAGGTCGCGGCTAGGGATAGGATTTTCGTAACGTTCCGCTTCGTTTTGTGCTTGTGGGTCTTGCCACAGATTTTGTGTCATATATTCATTTTCTCACAGTTGTTTTTTAATTCTATCATTATGAGTGTCATGTGTCGTTGACTATTTTATGACTTATAAAGCCATTACTTATGATTTCATAGCACAAGATTTTTAATAACTTTATGCTAATACACTACATCGCTTTAAAGCCCAATAAAAAAGCCATATAAACAAGAGATTGACAGAATTTATAAAGCTCGTTAATTTACGCGCCTTATGCCCAGTTGGCGGAATTGGTAGACGCGCTAGTTTCAGGTATTAGTGGAGAAATCCGTGGGGGTTCAAGTCCCTTACTGGGCAGCAATTACCGCTCTAGAAACAAAAAAGCCTGTAATCTCAATGGTTACGGGCTTTTTTATTATCTAAAACCTCGTCCTATTGGGTTAAAAGACGACCAGTTATATCAACCTATCTACGTTTACGTTTCTTTTTTTGTTGTGCCTCTAGTTCTTTTTGTGCCGCTTTTTCGGCTATTTTTTCGGCCACTATAATTTTTTCGGCTTCGGCAACTTCGGGGGTTTCTAGGCTAATTTGCCCCAAAATCGCGCTTCTAAATTCCAATAACAAAATAGTCGAAATTTTATGAAAATCCACATAACCACCGCCACCCAATGAGCCGCGTTGTTTGCCAATAATTTCTAAAAATTCGATTTCGGTTGCAGGTAAAGTGCTTAGTTTAAAGCGTTGCTTCATTAACTCTGGATAATTTTTTAAGAAGAAATCTGCCCCAAAACAAGCCACATCTTCATGGTTCATGGCGGTATTTTTAATCGAGCCTGCCAAAGCCAAACGATAACCACTATTAGGATTGTCGATTTTTGGCCACAAAATACCCGGCGAATCAATCAAAATTAAGCCATTGCGTAAATCTATACGTTGTTGGCCTTGAGTCACGGCTGGCTCATTGGCCGCTTTAGCAATTTGTTTACCTGCTAAAGTATTAATGAGGGTGGATTTGCCCACATTGGGAATGCCTGTAATGAGTGCGGTAATATTACCCAATTTGTTGATTTTGCCTGCCAACATGGTTTTAATATCATTAATTAAACCACGAATTTGCTCAGGCTTTTGCGTGGTAATAGCCAAGGCTTGGGTTTGGCTTTGTTGTCTAAAATACGCCAACCATTGCTGAGTAATGGCGGGGTCGGCCAAATCACTTTTGGTGAGTAACTTTAAACTAGGCTTGTCGGCACAAAATTGCTCAATGACAGGGTTAGAGCTGCTATAGGGTAAACGTGCATCTAAAACTTCGATGACTAAATCAACTTTGGGTAAAATTTCTTTAATTTCACGAATGGCCTTGTTCATATGACCAGGAAACCAGTTGATACTCATACACTTTTACCGCATTAGTCTGCTAAAAGGGCTATTGTACTCACTCTACACATTAAAAACCTAACTCTCTGAGTTCGCCTNNGAGGCGCGAGTTCCATAAATAGGTGACTTAATAAAGGCTGTGGCTAACAAATGCTCCCACACCAAACCTACGCCTGTATCGGGTAAGTCTTCATCCAAAGGTTGATTTTGGTCTTGTAATAACACTAAGGCTTGAGCCGTATCAATCNNTAATAATTGTGGTGCAGTGCCTCGATTACTGACTACAGCAGCTTGGTTCCTAGTGCCCACCACTAAATTAAAACCACTATATTGTTCGGTAGCAAGTTGCTGCACATACGCCAAAGGCTCGTCATGTCCTTTTAAAAATTCAGCCACCAAATGCCCGCGTGACAACACCCCTTTTGGCGCATTTGGCTCACGATAATTAGTTAACGCCGCCCAACGCCCTTCTTTTGTGACACCTAACCATGTACCGCCCTCTTGCTCGTCTTTGCCTGCCAACACATGAGGTGCATCGAGCCAATAATGAATCGCTTGGGCAGGACGAGCATAAAACTCATCTCGATTAGCAATCAAAACCAAAGGATATTGCGCATGAACTTGCCATGCAAACGCCAATAAACACATAACTACAACCTCATTTTTAAAATTTAAGATAAAATAGAAAGATTTTTAGTTAAATCTTGTTGGAAACATCATTTATGCTGACCTATCCACACATCGACCCCATAGCCCTAAGTATAGGGCCGTTACAAGTCCACTGGTACGGCATTATGTACCTCTGCGCTTTTGGTATGGCCTATTTTTTGGCAAATGTCCGTAGCAAAAAAATGAACCCCGTTTGGACGGCTGACCAATTGTCTGACCTCATTTTTTATGGGGCAATGGGCATTATTTTAGGCGGACGTTGTGGTTATGTGTTCTTTTATAGCTTTGACCAATTTTTAGCAAACCCTTTGTGGTTGTTTCAAGTATGGAAAGGCGGCATGAGCTTTCATGGTGGCTTTTTAGGGGTCTTGGCCGCGATGCTATTTTTTGCCAAACGCTATCAACTTGGCTTTTGGCAAGTGGTTGATTTTGTTGCTCCTCTTGTGCCCACAGGTTTGTTGTTTGGTCGTATTGGTAACTTTATTGGTGGCGAATTATGGGGCAGACCCGTTGTTGACCCAAGCTATCCTTTAGCGATGATTTTTCCTCATGTGGACAATTTACCACGTCACCCCTCGCAACTATACGAAGCCTTTTTGGAAGGTGCGGTATTATTTGCAGTGGTATGGTGGTTTTCTAGCAAACCACGCCCCACTAAAGCAGTATCAGGCGTGTTTGCATTGGGTTATGGCCTTGCCCGTTTTAGTATCGAATTTTTTAGAGAACCCGATGCCGACAAAGGCTTTATTGCCTTTGGTTGGTTAACGATGGGGCAATTATTGTCCACGCCACTCATCGCTGTGGGTATTTTGTTATTAGTATTAGCATATAGCAAAAAACCAATGCAGAACACTTAACTCCCTCACCCCAGCCCTCTCCCAAAGGGCGAGGGAGTTCTCTCTCCCTTTGGGAGAGAGTTAGAGTGAGGGCAACAAACCAGTTATTTAATTAGGAGAAAACTCATGTCCCTTTCTGACATTATCGTCCAAGCCTTTGAAGACCGCTTACAATTTAGCCCAAGTAATGCGCCTCAAGATGTGCGTGATGCCGTTGCCGAAGCGATTCAATTATTAGACAGCGGCA
>DDBM01000221.1:12523-12646 GCA_002333125.1 Moraxellaceae bacterium UBA2032
CTGCCACCGCCCGTCGTGGTAGCTTTATTGCTCGTAACGTAGTGTTAATGCCCTCTTACGTAAACATTGGTGCGTATGTTGATGAAGGCTCAATGGTAGACACATGGGCAACGGTTGGCTCAT
>DDBM01000162.1:0-1568 GCA_002333125.1 Moraxellaceae bacterium UBA2032
GCAATTAGTTGGGTAGGTTTTGATAGGCCATCGTCTTTAGGGCGTTTAGAATACGGTGGTTATGCCGCATTACCACTTTGGACTTCGTTTATGGACTATGCTTTAGCCGATGTTGAAGACAAATGGATTGATGGTGCGCCTACACGTAGCTCTAATAACGGCAATGCCAATCCCGAAAAAACAACTGATACAGCTGACTTTGCTGACCCAGATGCACCAACACCCGCACCCGAAAGCACGCCTAGCAAACCGACAACAGCTACACCACAAGCAGCAACTGAGGATTTGTTTTAGCCCATAAAAAAGGTGAGCTTAAACTCACCTTTTTTGTGTCGTGCTGGTTAATACTAACCAATACGCTGAGCTTAGGCTTCTTTTTTGCTGAAACTACGTCCACCAAAACGTTGCTTAAACTTGTCGATACGACCACCTGTATCAACTTGTTTTTGTTGACCAGTATAGAATGGATGACAGTTGCCACATACGTCTAAATGGATGTTTTTGCACAAGGCAGAACGCGTAACGATCGTATTACCGCAAGAACAAGTTGCTGTAATTTCTTCGTATTTTGGATGAATATCGGCTCTCATAATCTTTATCTCAAAGAGTGGCTTAAAAGGTGTTCGCCCCCCTGCGTAAACTATTAATAATCGAGCAGGAACGAACGGTGACCATTCTTTTGGCTTACCCTAACAGTCTCTTCGTTAGAGCTAAGCACAACAAGGGGCGGCAAATATATCAAAACTCGTTATTTTTTGCACTACTTTTTACAAGACTCACCCCTAATTCACTCATCAAGGTTTAACCGATGAGTCGCCTCGATTTAAACGGTCATCTAATTCGGCCACATAAGCTACAATGCTATTTTCGGTAGTTTTGGCAGTATGTAATACTTGTTGCTCTACTTCGTTAATTTTACCAATAATAACTGCTTGGCTTTGCACATAATTTTGATTAAGCGCGGCTAACTCTTCGGTTAAAAAGCTGCGTAACTCGGTAAAACGTGATGCTTCTGCTTGGTCGGCTAACGCTCTATGTTCGTGCAACTCTTTGGCATGACGACGCGCTTCTAGCAATACCGATGTTTGAAAATAGGCAATAAAAAACAAAAACAGGATTGTCATTACCACAACAATACCGAGCATAATTAAGCCTAAAGGGGCTTGTAACGAGGTAAACCCTAAAGAAATCACCGTGTTTGCCGCAAAAGCCGACCAATTAAGTACCGCAAAAGCACCGATAACAGCAATTACAATAACAAATAACAAAGTTCGTAAAGGCATAATATATTCTCCGTTGTTATAATATCAGCTGCACTAGACTATAGCTGAGCGACTAAAAAACCATTCAAGCAACATGAATTGTTTTGTTATTCACAAATCATCAAGGCTAGGCGGTTGTTTTTTCTAACTAAATCATCGTTTAAAATTCATCTTTACAACATAGCATTGTTGTATAAGCTAAGCAAACTCATACTCTTTGATGAGTTTTTACTTCTTTGTTAGTTATTACTCATGTCCAAAAAATCCAAAAGACCAGTTAAAGCACCTACTCTCACCGCCACCGAA
>DDBM01000162.1:1621-14014 GCA_002333125.1 Moraxellaceae bacterium UBA2032
TTTTTCCTATTTTTTGTGGTTTGGTGGCTAAGTTTTTGGGGCATGGTGCAGGCGTTTTTGCTCTTAGCGTGATATTTGGCTTTATTGCTAATTATTTATGGGCTTGGGTCAATGGTCGTGGTTTGGCATGGCACGACCAACTTTCAGCAACGGTGGTTATTCGGGTGGCTGTTGACCCCCGACAAAAACGCGGTATTTTTGGTTGGTTTTCTCAAAATGACGATTAGTCACCAATATGCCAACCATTAACTAAAGGATAACGTCTATCACGGCCAAAGCCGCGCTGTGTTATACGTGGGCCTATAGCAGCTTGACGGCGTTTGTATTCATTAAANNGGCACTTTGGTCATGCTCAATATATAACGCTAAAATGGCATCTAATATGGCGTATGGTGGCAAACTATCTTCATCTTTTTGGTCGGGAGCTAACTCCGCAGAGGGAGGTCTATCAATGACGCGTTGTGGAATAACGGCATGACCTGCCAAACGATTACGATACTCGGCCAATCTAAAAACCAAAGTTTTAGGCACATCTTTAAGCACATCAAAACCGCCTGCCATATCACCATATAAAGTTGCGTAGCCTACTGCCATTTCGGATTTATTGCCTGTGGTTAACACGAGCCAACCATTTTTGTTAGATAAAGCCATTAACAACACGCCCCTAGAGCGTGCTTGTAGGTTTTCTTCGGTTTTATCTTGAGACAAACCTGCAAAAGCAGGAGCTAATAACTGACTAAATGATTCTACAGCGGAGGCTATTTCTATAATGGAATAATTAACACCCAAGATTTTTGCTTCTTCGGCAGCATCTTCTAAGCTCATTTGAGACGTATAGTGATACGGCATCATCACCGCATTCACATTGCTTGCACCTAAAGCATCTACGGCTATTGCTAACACCAAACCCGAATCTATACCGCCCGACAAGCCTAATACTACTCCCTTAAAACCACTTTTATTAACATAATCGCGCACCCCTAATACTAAGGCTTGATATGCCGCCGCTTCTTGGCTTAAAACAGGCGCACGTTGTTGCGTCTTAAATTGGTGCTGTTTATTAAACTCAATAACTGCTAATTGTTCTTCAAATAAAGCCGCCTCAAAAGCCACCTCACCATTGCTGTTAACCACAAACGAGCCGCCATCAAACACTAACTCATCTTGACCACCGACCAAATTAACATAAGCAACGGCCAAACTATTGGCTTGGGCGCGATGTTGTACTAAAGCTAAACGCTGCTGCTGCTTATTTAAATGAAAAGGCGAAGCATTTATACAAATCAATAACTCTGCGCCTAAGGCTTTAGCTTGAGTCACAGGTTCTTGATGCCAAATATCCTCACAAATATTTAAACCAATGCGATAGCCTTTGTAATCAAAGATAGCGGCGTGAGTACCATGCTCAAAATAACGTCGCTCATCAAACACTTGATAATTAGGTAATTTTTGTTTGGCATACTCGGTTAAGCATTCCCCATTAAGCCACACGCCCGCCATATTAAATAATTGACCCTCAATACGTTTGGGATAACCTAGCACTAAAACAATATCTCGAATGTCTGTTAGACTTTGCAAAGCATGTTCAATACGCAAAGCTAAACTAGCGCGTAATAATAAATCTTCAGGCGGATACCCTGTTAAGCATAACTCTGGAAATACAAGTACATCGCAATCTTGGGCTTGCGCTTGCTGTGCCAAATGACGTACTTTTGCAGTGTTTTTAACAATATCGCCAACTAAAAAATTATGTTGAGCAAAGGCAATGCGTAAGGTCATAACTAATCTCGTTCACAAAATAAAGGCTAAGCTAATGCAGTTACAGAAAATTGATGTCCATTTTAAGCTAAAACTAGGTATGGAGTGACAATAATGGCTGCAATCTTAAGGTTATTAATTTTAGTGGGTATCGTGTGGTTGATTTACTCTTTTATTAGACGTGCCATTAGCACCTCGCAACCTACCCAAGAAAAACCTAACATTCCACCTGCAACTATTATGCAACAATGCACTCATTGTGGGGTTCATGTACCACAACACGAAGCGATTACATCTGAAGGCCTATTTTTTTGTAGTACGGCTCATAAAGACCTTTATTTACAACGTAAACCATAATGCAAGCATTATCTACGCTGTTTCCAGAAAGCCATGATGATTGGCGGTTATTACGCATTTATGTGGCTTATCGTGTTGTTTTGGCTTTTTTATTACTCATATTATTTAGTGTAAGTCCTGATAATTTATTAATTGGCGGCTATAACCCCCCTTTATTTTTAGTTACTAGTATTATTTATTTGTTTTTGGCTATTACTAGTTTTGTTTTAAGTAAAAAGCTTCATACCGAACCTAGATTACAAGCTTTCTTTTTTATTTTAATTGATATTATTGCTATTACCTTAATGATGCACGCTAATGGGGGGCCTACCGCACAATTAAGCATGCTGTATTTAGTGATGGTAGCCGCAGGTAATATTTTATTACCTGGTAAGCGAGGGTCATTTATTGCAGCCATTGCTGCGCTTGCTGTGTTATATGAACAGTTTTATTTTATATTAACCAATGCTGAACATATCAGTGCCGAAAATTTAGGCCAATCGTCTATTTTAGGATTAAGTTTTTTTGCCGTTGCGGTATTTAGTCAATTAATTAGTCACCGTTTTAGGCAGGTAGAAGCCTTAGCAATTCATAAATCCTTAGAAGTAGAAAATCTACAAAAACTCAATGAGCAAATTATTAATCGTATGCACACAGGTGTATTAGTTGTTAATCAAGAGCGGCATTTATTATTATTAAATACTGCGGCTAAACAACTATTAGGTATTGAAGATATTGTCATTGGCTCTAATCTAAAAAATATTTCACCTATTTTAGATGCAGGATTATTAGCATGGCGCAAAAATTTAATGTTAAGACCCTTAATATTTAAAAGCCAACCTGCCTTTCCTGAGCTTAATGTGTCTTATATGAAACTAGAATCTAATAACTCGCATAATAGTTTAATATTTTTAGAAAATACGGCACAAATGACGCAAAAAGCTCAACAATTAAAACTAGCTTCTTTAGGGCGATTAACCGCTAATATTGCCCACGAAATTCGTAATCCATTGGGTGCTATTAGCCATGCCGCACAATTACTTAATGAGTCAGAAGATATTAATGGTGCCGACAAACGTTTATTAACGATAATTGAGCAGCATTGCCATCGTGTTAATACCATTATTGAAACTATTTTACAGTTATCACGCCGCCAAAAATCAATACCACAACTGATTAATTTAAAAGAATGGCTTGATAACTTTATTGACGAATTTCTTCAAACCTCTCCTCAAGAAAAACAAATTATTTTTCATACTGATGCCCCTGTTTTAATTCGTTTTGATACCGACCAGTTATATCAAGTGATTCATAATATGATTAATAATGCGCTGCGTTATAGTGCTAAAAACAATCATAATGCCATTGAAGTTATTGCGGATGTTGATAATATCAATCAACTACCCTATGTAGAAATTTATGATTTAGGGCCAGGCGTAACAGAAGATAATCAGAAAAATCTTTTTGAACCTTTTTTTACTACCGAAAAAAATGGTACGGGTTTAGGCTTATACTTAGCGCGTGAACTTTGCGAGGCAAATCAAGCTCACTTAGATTACATTCCTCAACCCGAAGGGGCTTGTTTTAGAATTACTTTTTCTCATCCTAATCGGTTAATTTAACAATGACAACAAAAGCACTTATTATTGATGACGAGCCAGATATTAGCGAGCTATTAGCCATTACCTTAGAGCGTATGGCCATAGAATGTAAAACAGCCGATGACGTAAGCAGTGCCTTAGCCTTGCTTAAAAAAGAAAGTTTTCAACTGTGTTTAACCGATATGCACCTACCTGATGGCAGCGGTTTAGACATTGTGCAACATATTCAAAAAAATTATCCTCAAACGCCTGTTGCTGTTATTACTGCTTATGGCAGTACCGAAATGGCTGTGACTGCACTAAAAGCAGGCGCATTTGATTTTGTCTCTAAACCTGTAGAATTAGGCCGATTACGCGATTTAGTGCGTAATGCCCTTAAATTATCGGGCCAACATCGCCCCCAAGACGAATACGAACAGCGTTTATTAGGCCAATCGCCCGTGATGCTAGAGCTTAAAGAAACAATTCGTAAACTAGCACGCAGCCAAGCCCCTGTTTACATTAGTGGCGAATCGGGTACAGGCAAAGAAGTTGTAGCTCGACTGATCCATGACCTTAGCCCTCGAGCCGAAAAACCCTTTATTCCTGTTAACTGCGGCGCTATTCCATCAGAGTTAATGGAAAGTGAGTTTTTTGGCCACAAAAAAGGCAGCTTTACAGGTGCAACCGAAGACAAAATTGGTTTATTTCAAGCCGCAAACGAAGGCACTTTATTTTTAGACGAAGTTGCCGACCTCCCGCTAACCATGCAAGTTAAATTATTACGTGCCATTCAAGAAAAAACGATTCGCCCTATTGGTCATGCCAAAGAAATTCCCGTTAATATTCGCCTGTTAAGTGCCACCCATAAAGATTTGGCCGCGGAAGTTGCCGAAAATCGTTTTAGACAAGATTTATTTTACCGAATTAATGTGATTCAAGCGCGTATTCCTGCGCTACGTGAACGCGGTGATGATATAAACCTATTAGCTAATACTTTTTTGCATAGGCTTAGTAACGAATGGGGCATTGACGAACCCAAATTAACCCCTGCTGCGCGTAATGCCCTTAAAAACTATCCATTTTTTGGTAATGTACGTGAGCTACAAAACATTTTAGAACGAGCTTTAACTTTGTGTGAAGGGAGTGAGATTTTACCAGCGCATTTACAACTACCTACGCATCAAGCCACAAATGGCTCTAAAACACTAACCCCTCTGCCTAATAATAATCAAATAAGCTCAGACACAGAACAAGCAACAGGCGAATCTTTAGAAGATTATTTGTTGGGTATCGAAAAAAATCTAATTGTTAAAGCCTTAGATGAAACCCGTTGGAATCGAACCGCCGCCGCCAAAAAGCTGGGCATGACTTTTAGATCATTACGTTACCGTCTAAAAAAACTAGGTCTGGATGACGATAGCAGCGAAGATGACAGCGACAGCTAAAAAATCTGATATGGCTCAGGATTAACTTGAGGTGTATGACCCTGCATTAAATCGACTAATAATTGTGCCGATGCAGGGGCTAACACCAAACCATTTCTAAATTGCCCTGCATTGAGCCACACATTGCTAAATTGCGGTAATTTGCCAATAAAAGGAATGCCATTAGGCGANNGGCAAAATACGCTGTGCCGACTGTGACAACAAAGCCAAAGCCTGCGCTGTCGTTTGCTTATCAAAACCTGTATCTTCTAAAGTCGAACCACATAATAAATGGCCATCTTGACGCGGTATTAAATAATGCCCTTGATTTAACACTATTTGTGCTAATACTTGCTGGGGTAACTTGTATAACAACATCTGCCCTTTCATCGGTTTAACAGGAATTTGTATATTTAACTTTTCTAATATGCCACCACTCCATGCTCCCGTTGCCAAGACAAACATATCAGCTTGATATTCTTGTTGAGTCGTTGTTTGCACACTGATTAACTGCCCTTGTGTATGGTGCCATGTGCATACCTCGGCATCTGTTATATGTATTACGCCCAATAAACTCAGTGCTTTTGTGAGTGCTTGTAATAAACGCGGATTACGAACATTAGCTACTTGAGGTAACCACAGGGCATCGTTAAATGGCGCAATTAACGGTGATAACTCATTGATTTGAGTGGTATTTAAATAGGCAATTTTTTGCTGATAATACGCCGCCCAAACATGAGCGTCACGTTTATCATCCGTGTTTAGCATTAACATACCACACTGATTTAATTCAATATTTATTTGTGTTAGCTCTAATAACTCTTGTGCTAATAAGGGGTACTCTGCTTGTGCCAATTGTGATAACGCGCTCACGGGTGGTGCATAACGCCACGGATACATCGGTGACACAATCCCACCACCTGCCCATGATGCCTCTGTAGAGCCTACATTTTTTTCTAAGAGTGTGACTTGATGTCCTGCTTTGGCCAACTTAAACGCCGTCAATAACCCAATAATACCTGCGCCTATAATTACTACCTTCATGCACTTGACTCACCTAAAAATATAGTTAGAATACTCAGCACTTCAAGGATGAAGACAAAGAACAATACCAAGTATTTGTCTTTACGATAACATATTTTAAGCAAGGAAGGCTTTTATGCGTCATGCTCGCGGTTATACCCTCATAGAAACTCTCACCGTTATTACTATTCTTTGTATTATTTTACTATTTGCTCAAAGTAATATGAGTGCATGGCGTAAAACTCAACAAGCCGAATTAACGTACAAAGAACTTAAGCATATTGTATTAAATGCACGTAGCCGTGCCATTAATAGCCGCCGCTCATTAACCTTATGTGGCTCTTCTGATAGTAAAATTTGTGATAATAATTGGACGATTGGCGTTTTATTATTTGAAGATGGAAATCGTAATGCCATCATTGACGAAGCCGATTATATTATTAGCTATAAACCACTAGCATTAAAAAATGCCACCCTAAAGTGGCAAGGTTTTAGCGGCTCTAAAATCATTTTTGAGCGTATGGGTATTACTTCGGCAAGTAACGGTACATTTACTTATTGTGAGTTAGATAAAAACCCTTTGTACAGCAGACAAGTGATAGTCAGTCGTGGTGGACGCGCTAGACTATCACAAGATAAAAATGGCGATGGGTTTCATGACAATAGCCAAGGCAACACAATTGTATGTCCTTAGTTATTTAGGTTATTTAATTGGCGTTCCAAGCTTGAGCTGCAGATGTTAAGTCACAACTTGTTGCTGTAGCTCCTTGAAGCCAACAACGCTGCCCAATACTATTTAACATCATAACACCATCTTGGCTTTGCACATTTCCTGTTGCTTTGGCTGTTAATGTCCAATCTAAATTAGGCGCACCCGCGTCATCACCTGTTAGCGTTAACTCATAATGTGCCGTACCTTGCTTAGGGTATGTATACACAGTGCCTGTGCCACCGTATATCATTGGCAAGCTCAAATCTGCCGATTTATACGTAAACTGCTGCGCACGATAACGTTCTAAGTTTGCAGCAATTTGCATCATTTGGCCTTGCATATCAACACGATTGCCTCTTACTACATACTGCTGATAACTTGGCAACGCAATAGCCGCCAAAATACCTATAATAGCAACGGTAATCATTAATTCGATTAATGTAAAACCTGTATTTTTAAAGCGCATTTTTAGCTCCTAATTTAAAGCTTGTATCATATTTTAAAACTCAAAGGCTCTTCGATCTATTTATTATGGTACTAAGTGATAAGCCTGCTTAGCAGGCTTATCACAGCTTACGCTATTAGTCTTTACTGCTTTTTTCACGCCATTTTTTGCTAGGCACTAATTTGGCAGAGTTTGGATCTAAATCAGAGAAGATCCCTGCATCTAATGTAGTACCTGTTAATACCGTATAGCCAAGGGTGCCATCGTCTTTTTTAATTAACATAAGCTGAGGCTCACCACCTAAACCTGCCATCGTATTGCTCTTTTTATAACCAGTAAAACTAGGGTCTGTCTTGGTAGTCGCACACAATTTACCATAGGGCATACACACTGTGTATAAATTGGTTTGCCCTTTAACAGGTGAGCAGTTACTGGTAACACTTTGAACAGGACTATAAGTACTAAACACCAAACGGCTGCTAAAAATAAACCCTGAAGCTAAAGATTTTTCACCCGCTTCTGGATAATCAATAAACCAACCTTTTTTGGTTGTATCAACACCTTCATCTTGTATGGTTGTAGAGTTTAAATCTAATACCGCCAAGTCACTTGTGGTAATAACCGCTTGTAAATCGGCATCTGCCATAGCCATTAAATTAGGTTTTACTACATCTTTATCAAAAAAGGTATAAAAACGTTCATCGGTAATAGCATTTAATGGCCGACTTCTGTAGCCAGACCCCATGGCAACGGTAGCAAAAAGCTGCCCAGCTGAGTCTTTAAAAGTAGCAACCGCAGGTGGCTCATAAAAACGACGTTGATTGGCAAGGGTTGCACTTTCGGTTTGCCCTACTTTGGCTATTAAGCGCACACGTTTAGCAATACCGGCATTGGCGACAGCTTTTTTATCTAGGTCAATACGAAACACCTGACCACCCAAATCACCCACATAAATTACATCAGTTACACCATCTCCATCTAAATCAATCGCTTTAGGAGAAGAAGGAATACTAAACTTCATATCTGCAACGACTAGATCAGCGTCATCACCCGTATTGCCACTGGCCTTCCATAATAAATCACCTTTTTCGGCATCAACAATATACACCTGATTACCTTCATCAACGTCTGCAAAGGGNNTCTGACCATGTTTGCCCCATTTTTTTATATTTACCTGTACCGCCTTCAATACCAAACATTAATTTTGGTGTAGTTATATCGGTAACGTCAAGTGCATAATAGTTTTTACCGCCCATACGCATACCGCCATAGAGCCATACTTTGTCGTTAGAGGCTTTACTAGACTCAGTAGTCTGAATTTGGCCGCTATAATTGTAATCTTTACGATAAGAAACCCAAGTTAAATCCATGCCAAACTCAGGTAAGGCCGAGGCAGGATTTAAAAATAAATCTTTTAAGCGCCCTAACTTTTCACCGGGTATAAAACTAAATTTTTCTTCACCTGTGTTGGCATCTATGGCGTGCAACGTGCCTTCTAGGGTACTAAAAAACACATAGTTGGTTTGGTTGGCTGCGTTATCGGCATTTTCTATGCCGCCTGTATAGCCATAATTGACTAAAATAGGACGCGAGTGTAAGGCACCGCCTAAACGTTTACGAAGGCTAGTGCCTACAGCGTCGCTTAAACTATTAAGCTTAAAACCTTTATACCACTCAATCACTTTCGTATAATCTGAGCCTAACTTTGTTTGAGCAAAATCTGTAAAGTCTGAGTTTGGTGTACCTGCTGGTGTAGTAAACTTAGTTAAGTTAACAGGGCTGCTTAGTTTTGTTAGAGCACCTGTATAGGTAAACATGTTACGAGCCGTTGGAACAGGCAATTTACTGGCTGCGCCACCTTCTGAGGCTACGTCACCATCGGCAGTGGTACTCCAAAAACTTTTGGCATCTTTTTTAAAAAATCCTGTATCTTTATCAACTGCATTTTTAGGAGGGGTTGAATCATCATAAATAGTTGAACCATCACCCCCTAAACGATAACGTTTAAGATTACCTTCCCAATGTAACGAATTAGGTCGCGGGTCAAATACCGCATAAAATAATTGGTCTAAATGGTTTAAACGGTTTAATTGGTTTACTGCCACCCCTGCGGCACTAATAGTACCACTCGCCTTCATGGCCTCATTGATTACATCAGTAAATGCTGCGGCTAATGCGCCCGTATCTGTTGCTTTATAAAACTTACCCCCACCTAATGCAGCCACTGACGTCATATTAGTTTCAGCCGTACCACCTAATGGGCCTAAAATCATGGTGCTGGTATAAAGACGCTTTTTGGGTGCACCGCTTTTGGTGCTAGTGCCATTGTTGTATGTAGCTAACTCTTTCATACAATTCCAGTTTTTTGCAACGGCATTACCGCCAGTGCAATCTACATCTGTTGCTTTTTTAACATTATCAACAACATTCGCATCATCAAGCGGGTCACCATCTGTCAATAAAAACACATAATTAGCCGAGCAATTATCATCCTCACTAATTGGGCTAATATAAGTTACGCTATTAGTGCCTGCATTTGTTACAGTTCTGGAGTCATAATTACCTGTAGCTGTATTGTATGGCTGCAAACCATACATATAACGAGATGCTTCGGAAAAAGCTGCACCTAAGGGAGTACCGCTAGGAGTGCCTAAACCATTAACCACAGCTACTATTTGCTCACGCACTGTTTCTAATGGACTAAGGTTATTTATTTCATCAGCAGCCGTCCATTTAATGTCTAAACGTGGTGCTTTGGTTGAGGATCCATTATACGAGTAAATAGCGGCCTCTTCACTAGTGCTTGTGTTATTGTATAGTTTAAAGCCGATTGTTTTACCACTAGCCCAAGTAACTGGTTCAACTATTTCTTTAACAATATCGGTCACATTTATAGTTTCAGAGTCATCCTTAGTTAAACCAGGTGTGTTCCACACAACACTATTTGCTGCTGACGTTAACGCAAGGCCTTTGGCAGTTATAGCCGAAATACAGTTATTTGATGGGCAAAAATCTACATCAGGCGAGCTAAAGCCATAAATACGTACATCTGCCACCTGATTTTTTGAGGCCTTACTATTTGATTTGTACTGATCATTAGGTGTAACTATTAAACTTGCACTAACAATTGTTGCCCCTTTGGGGATTTGCACCTCTTTAAAAAGAAACCCTGATTCGGTTTTGTTAGAGCTAGATACCAGCGCATTTAAAGGCAAGCTATTACCTGTGTGGCTAAAACTACCCGAACCATCAGATTGCCATGTTGCATCATCTGTACCACTCTTAATGGTAGGTACCGTTGTTTTGACTGTAGGATTTGCTATTTTAATGCAGCTATTGGTTTTTTCGGGGTCTATCGAAAAACTTACTACTAAATTGGGTTTTTGCGCGTCTGAACCCGCTGTATTGGCTGAGTAGGCGGTGCGTAATGACTTAGCTGCACTCACATCTTTAATTCGCAAAGACAGCGCGTTGCCACCACACCAATCGGCACGGTTTACTACTTCGTTAATAGCCGCAGTAACAGGAATTTTGTAAACTTCATTTGCCAGCCATGTATCTGGCGAGTAATTAGTCACACCGCCATAGGTACGGCTGTTAATTTGGCTACCATAATTACTGGCATCACCTGTGGCTTCGGCAGCAATTTCCCATGTTGTTAGGCCAGCGTTGCCTGTTTTAGCGGTTAACTCTACATAGGCATTGGTAATAGTCGCCCCCTTGGGTACCATCACATTGCCAAATTGAAAACCTGAGACATAATCAGTGGTGCCATCTAAACCTATTTTTAAGTCTCCCGATGTATTAGTACCTGAGCTAGTAGCGTCAGACTGCTGAATAGCATCAGCACTAACATTCGTTAACAAACTCTCTACAACTCCAGTGGGGCTAATGGCAACAAGCGCATCTAAAGGCCTTACGGGATAAAGAACATATCCCCCTTTCTCTGTCGTTGCATGATAACGAGACAAACCCATTTTGACATAGCCTGGCACAGGGGCTATTGCAGGTGTGACTGTATTATCGCCATTAAGTAGTTGATTCATGGCTTTTTTTAATGTGGCCATGCGGCTTAAATCGCCTGATTTGTTACATGCCTCACCATCCTTATTAGGAGATTTAGCATTAATACACCACTTCATACTACCTGATGTATCAAACATCATCATTAAGTTAGGGGCAATGGCACTGGCATTGCTGGTATCCACATAAATTTCGGTATCACTGGCATAAGCAGGGCTTATGGCCAAACTCATATAAGCACAGGCAATGGCTGTAACTAAGGCGCGGCGTTTTATATGACTTAATGTATTGTTGTTCATCATTCACCTCTATCTAATTAGCGTTGAATACGGTATTCGGCAACGTGCGTGGTAAACACTGCACCTACTTTGGTTAAACAATCTGTAATGGTGTATGTGGTATCACCATCGCGCTCTTCATCATCAGCTGGATTTTGCAAACACTCTTTTACTGTAGCAGGGCTAGCAGAACCAAAACTAGGCACAACCGAGGTTGAAAATGTTTTTAATTTTTCTTGCGCACCTGTTGGCGAAACACTTTGGCCTGTTTGCAATAGACTCTCGGCACCATTACTGGTATCGCCATCGGTAACGGTTAAACGACGGTAAGTAACTTGCGTTAACACTACAGCACGTTCACTAATATAATTTGAGGTACTGGTAGGGTCGCAAGCACCTGCACTAAAATTGCTTCCGCCTGTTGGTTTGAGGCACAAATGAGTATCTGCACCCGAAACATCACTAATCAAGCCACTACTACCCATTGCTGCTAGTACATCTTGATTGACGGCATTGCGTATTTGGGTGGTTCCCATATCGGCAGCCTGAAACAAGAGCTGCGATACTTGGCTATTATTGGCTAAAGACAAGCCCGTTAAGCCCATGCGCATGGCAGTAACACCTAACAACGTAACAATAACTAATATAATCAGCACTGCTATCAGTGCTGCACCCTGTTGTGCCGACATAACCGATATATTTTTATTCATTATTGCAGCCCTCAAATTGCATTACGCAATGCTAATGTACTGGTAAACAAACGGTGAATGAACTTATCGTTCAAATCAGTGCCTGTTATTGTTTTTTCTAA
>DDBM01000079.1 GCA_002333125.1 Moraxellaceae bacterium UBA2032
TATAGGCAAAATTGGTCAGCATTTAAAATATGATACTCATGTATTAGCGAATCATGGCATTAGCTTACAAGGCATTGTGTTTGACACCATGTTGGCCTCTTATGTGTTAGATGCCACCGCCACCCGTCACAACCTAGACGATTTAGCCAAGTATTATCTTAATTATCAAACAACCACCTTTGAAGAGCTGGCAGGTAAAGGCGTTAAACAACTCACTTTTGACCAAATAGAGGTCGAAGCCGCAAGTCATTATGCCTGTGAAGATGCCGATATTACCTTAAGACTCAAAGAGTTATTTGTGCCAAAACTATTGGCCGAGCCTGCGCTTAACCATTTATTTCACGATTTAGAATTGCCCGTTGCCCCTATTTTGCAGCAAATGGAAGCGCGTGGCACTTTATTAGACTTTGGTCAATTGCAGCGTTTAAGTGTCAGTATGGGGGAGCGTTTACTCGCCTTAGAAAAACAAGCCCACGACATCGCAGGTACAGCGTTTAACTTAGCTTCACCAAAACAATTAGGTGAAATTTTGTTTGATAAATTGGGCATTGCAGGTGGCAAAAAAACCGCAACAGGCCAATATGCAACGGGCGAAGCGATTTTAGAGCAGCTTGACCACCCAATTGTAGCAATTATTTTAGAGCATCGTAGTNNTCCTCCGACCCTAATTTACAAAACATTCCGATTCGTAGCAGCGAAGGCCGACAAATTCGCCAAGCTTTTATTGCTGCCGAAGGTTATCAATTAGTCGCAGCCGACTACTCACAAATTGAGTTACGCTTAATGGCGCACCTTAGCCAAGACGAACGTTTACTAGAAGCCTTTAAACAAGGCGAAGATGTTCACAAAGCCACCGCCGCCGAAGTGTTTGGTATTGCTTTAGACGAAGTCACTAACGAACAACGCCGNNCGTTATATGGATACGATTCGTCATCAGGCAGGTGAGCAAGGTTTTGTAGAAACCTTATTTGGTCGCAAATTACCTGTAAGAGAGATTAACTCTAAAAATCCTAACTTACGTCAAGGTGCAGAACGTGCCGCCATTAACGCGCCCCTGCAAGGCTCTGCCGCCGACATTATTAAGCGGGCGATGATTGCGGTTGATGCTCAAATCAAACTCCAAAACTTGGATGCCTATTTGCTCATGCAAGTCCATGACGAACTGGTATTAGAAGTCAAAAATGAACACATTAGCCGTGTATCTGCCATGTTAAAAGTGGCGATGCGTGATGTGGCGCAATTATCTGTCCCGTTATTAGTTGAAGTCGGCGTGGGCAAAAATTGGGATGAGGCGCATTAAGCTTTTGGTTGTTTTAGTAAGATGGGGCGAAAAAAACCATCTTACTAATTTTATTGGTAATTTGTGGGTTTCGTACCTCAACCCACATTACACTTGCCTAAACTCACCCCAAACGATTATCCGCAGGATGNNGCTAAGGCATCTATCGCCTCTAAAGCCGAATGGTCGGCGACTTTGGCATGTAAAAAATCAATCACCACTTCATCTGGGTCATTTTTAGGGTCAAATAAAGCACTAAAATTAGCAGTTGAGGCAAAAAACACCGTGCCATGTAATTGATAAACCTTCCAATTATGTTCATCGGTAGTTACTTTTACTTCAATTTTTTTGGCTTGCTGCCATGCAAAAACCAAGGCCGAAATAATCACCCCTGCAATCACCGCAATAGCCAAATCAGTTAGCACAGTAATGACTGTTACTGCCACAATCACAAACATATCGTGGCGCGGTACTTTGCCAATCATTCTAAAGCTGCCCCATGCAAAGGTTTTTTGAGCCACCACAAACATTAAACCAATTAACGCAGCTAAGGGAATCATCTCAATCCACGGTGAGGCAAATAAAATAAAGCTCAATAAAAACAACGCTGCCGCAATGCCTGATATTTTATGTGTACCACCACTATTAACGTTAATCATGCTTTGGCCAATCATGGCACAACCACCCATGCCGCTAAACATACCCGTCACAATATTGGCGGTACCTTGTGCCATACACTCACGGTTGGGTTTGCCAACGGTGTCGGTCATTTCATCAATCAAATTAAGGGTTAATAACGATTCTATTAAACCAATGGCCGCCAAAATAAGACTATAAGGCAAAATAATTTCTAAGGTATGCCAATTTAACGGCACAACTGGCCAATGAAACGGGGGGAAGCTGCCTTTAATAGAGGCTAAGTCCCCCACTGTTTTGGTATCAATACTAAAAAAGATAACCAATAACGACACCACACCTATCGCCAATAAAGGCGCAGGAATCGCGGTGGTAATTTTAGGGGCAAGGTAAATTAGCAACATGGTTAACGCAATTAAGGCCAGCATCAAGGCTAAACTCATGCCCTGTATCCATGTGCCATCAGGCATTTTAAAATGATTAAATTGCGCCAAAAAAATCACTAAAGCCAAGCCGTTTACAAAGCCTAGCATCACCGAATGTGGCACCATTCTAATAAATTTGCCTAGCTTAAACAGGCCAAACAATACTTGTAAAATACCCATTAAAATCACAGTGGCAAACAAGTAATCTACGCCATGCTCTACCACTAAAGCCACCATCACAACAGCTAATGCACCTGTTGCCCCCGAAATCATGCCTGCCCTTCCTCCAAATATCGAGGTAATCAAACACACCATAAAAGCGGCGTATAAACCTGTTAAGGGATGAACATGGGCAATCAGCGCAAAGGCGATTGCTTCTGGCACTAAAGCCAAAGCCACCGTTAAACCACTTAAAATATTGGTTTTAAGCTCCGATTTACTTAAAGAAAAATTCAAACTGATACTCCATAGAAAATAGCCGTAGCAGTCCATACCACGCTTAACATGGGGACTAAAAACGAACGCATAACAAGAAATGGCTACATGCTGTAGCTTAAAAAATGGGATAACAACGAGAGGAAGAGAGAAAAATTACATCGGCACTAACAACTCAAAAAGAATAGGCAATATCAAAGTACGGTGCAAATTATATACCATTGTTGCCCACATGGTAAACTTAGAAAAAACGCTCACGCT
>DDBM01000220.1 GCA_002333125.1 Moraxellaceae bacterium UBA2032
ATTAAGCATAATAAAGAAGCAATTTTGTTAATGTATGTCATAAAGCCTCACCATAATTAAGAGCAACAAATATTTTTAAAAGAATATTTTGTGAGCATAAAGCAGCTTGATGCGGTTGTCATATTAGCTAATTGATTAAGTTGTACTTTGTCATATACCACGATAACTTTTAAAATTATCTCATACTTTGTGTAACAAACCAGTGCTTAAACGTATCTAACAAACTAAGAGTAAAAAAAATGAATATAAAACGCTTACAGTTAACGAATGTGTGCTTGTGTCTTATTACTTGCACCTTATATGCTCGGTGTTTTAACTCTTTGGGTTTAACACAGTAATGGAAGAGCAAGAATTAATTGCCAAGTTGTTACGCCGTGAGCCTATCGCGTGTCGGCAACTGGTGCAAAGCCATCATGGGCGTTTAGTGAGTGTTGCCCGAGCGATAGTGGGTGAGTCAGCCGAAGATATTGTTCAAGAAGCATGGTTGTTGGCGTTTAAATCACTGCCTAAGTTTGAAGGGCGTTCTAGCTTAAAAACATGGTTGACTCGTATCGTAATTAATGCCGCTTATAGCCGTTGTCGTTATGATAAAACCCGTTTTGCTTTGTCTTTAGATGAAGTGATGGATGAAGCAACCCCCTTGTTAGAGCGTTTTAGTGATAATGGCCATTGGCATCATCCGCTGTTAAATTGGACAGTCGATACGCCCGATGAGATTTTGAGTAGGCAGCAATTAGCAGAAATTTTGCAAAAAGCAGTTGATAATTTGCCCGAAGCACAGCGTTTAGTCTGGTTGCTACGCGATAAATCGGATATGACGTTTAAAGAAATAGCAGAAGATTTGCAGCTAACAGAGGCAAATGTGCGGGTGTTATTGCATAGAGCACGTTTAAAATTGTTAGCGGTAATTAACCAGTATGAAGAAGGGTTGCCATGTTAAAGTGTCGTGATGTATTAGTGCAAGCAGATGCCTATCTTGCCGACGAGTTAACTTCGTGGCAACGGGTTAGCTTTAGAGTCCATTTAGGTTTGTGTAGGCATTGTCGGCGTTATCTTAAAAACTTGCGTTTAACACAGGCTGTAAGTACCCAAATACCCACTACAGACGAACCTAGCGTCGAACAACTAGACGCAATTTTGTTATTGATTCAACAGNNTAATAATTACTCCGAACCCTGAATACTTAAACCGCGTGTAGCTTGGTCTAAATAACGTGAGTCACCTGTATTACCTAGTTTAATCATTAAACGTAAGTCGTTTGGTGCATCGGCATGTTTTAGCGCATCTTCATAGGTAATCTCACCTGCGCTGTATAAGTCAAACAAGGCTTGGTCAAAAGTTTGCATACCCAATTCGCGCGATTTTTTCATTAGCTCTTTAAGCATATGAACTTCACCTTTGCGAATATAATCACTAATTAAGGGTGTGTTAAGCAGCACTTCAATACAAGCACGACGCGCTTTACCATCGGGTGTAGGCACTAATTGCTGCGCGACAATACCACGTAAATTTAACGATAAATCCATAAAAAGCTGACCATGACGGTCAGCAGGGAAGAAGTGAATTACCCTGTCTAGTGCTTGGTTGGCATTATTGGCGTGAAGTGTGGCTAATACCAAATGGCCTGTTTCGGCAAAGGCAATCGCAAAGTCCATGACTTCACGGGTACGAATCTCACCAATCAAAATAACATCGGGTGCTTGGCGCAAGGTGTTTTTAAGTGCAATTTCAAACGATTCGGTATCTAAACCAACTTCACGTTGGCTTACAATACAGCCCTGATGCGTGTGTAAAAACTCAATCGGGTCTTCAATAGTAATAATGTGGCCACGACTACTCATATTACGATGACCAATCATGGCAGCCAATGACGTAGATTTACCAGTGCCTGTTGCGCCCACAAACATAATGATGCCACGTTTGGTCATGGCTAAGTCTTTGATAATCTCGGGCAGTTTTAAATCATCGACGGTAGGAATAGTGGTTTCGATACGACGTAATACCATGCCTGCAATATTACGTTGATAATAAGCACTGACCCGAAAACGACCTATACCGCGTTGTGAAATCGCGAAGTTACACTCTTTAGTGCGTTGAAACTCCAAGCGTTGGTCTTCACTCATAATACTCATCACCACTTCACGCGCAATATCTGGGCTAAGTGGTGTTTTGGTAATGGGTACAATTTTGCCATTAATTTTTACTGACGGAGGAACGCCAGCGGTGATAAACATATCAGAGCCGCCTTTCTCCACCATCAGTTTTAATAAGTCTTCAAATTCCATGATACACCTCGCCTTAGAAATTATCAGGCACTTTAGCAGCGGCACGCGCTACCGCAGGCGAAATAGTTCCTTTAGCAACTAAGTTTTTTAAGGCTTGGTCTAGGGTTTGCATACCCAAGCCAGCTCCTGTTTGAATCGAAGAGTACATTTGTGCAATTTTATTTTCGCGGATTAAGTTACGAATTGCGGGTGTACCAATCATGATTTCATGGGCAGCAACACGACCGCCGCCGTTCTTCTTTAACAAGGTTTGCGAGATAACGGCTTGGAGCGATTCGGATAACATCGCACGTACCATTTCTTTTTCTTCGGCAGGAAATACGTCAACCACACGGTCAATAGTTTTTGCCGCAGAGGTGGTATGTAAAGTACCAAATACTAAGTGACCTGTTTCGGCGGCAGATAACGCCAAACGAATCGTTTCAAGGTCGCGCATCTCACCCACCAAAATAACATCAGGGTCTTCACGCAGTGCCGAACGTAAGGCTTCGTTAAAACCACGGGTGTCTCGGTGAACTTCACGTTGATTAATCAAACATTTTTTGGATTGATGCACAAATTCAATCGGGTCTTCAACCGTTAAAATATGGTCAAAACGATTCGCGTTAATATAGTCAATAATCGCCGCCAAGGTCGTGGATTTACCCGAACCTGTAGGGCCAGTAACTAATACAATGCCACGTGCATACTCACTAATGTCTTTAAAAACCTTACCCATACCCAAATCGTCCATGGTGAGGACTTTAGAGGGAATAGTACGAAATACTGCGCCTGCGCCACGATTTTGGTTAAAGGCATTAACACGAAAACGCGCTACGCCGGGAATTTCAAACGAAAAGTCGGTTTCCCAAAACTCTTCATAAT
>DDBM01000243.1 GCA_002333125.1 Moraxellaceae bacterium UBA2032
GCAAACAAATAACTGGGCTTTTTGAACGGGTCTTGCCATGTGGCAAAGTGTCTGCCCTCGCCTACATTGCCCTTAGCAATTAAATTACCGTTGGCCAATAACGTAGGATAGTCTTTTTTGTTNNAAATACAAACCCTCTAAGGCAAAGTTTTTGGCAGGATAAATTTTAACTACCGTTTGTAAGGTAAAACGCTCGTTGGGGACTTGGCTAATAACTAATTCTTCGCCTTGCACTTGATAAGCTTGTGGGGCTAATAATTGCTCATTTAAGGTTAAAGATTGCAACTCCAAGTCAACCCCATGTAACACTAAAGCCTGCCCTGCTTGTTGCGGGCTAATATCTAATGTTGAGCTAACTAAGGTGTAATCAGCAAAAATATCAATCTGTAATTTGACTTCGTTAATCACAAATAACGGGGCTTGATAATCTTTTAAATAAATGGTTTTAGGGTTAGACATTTTCTTCTCCAAACATAATTTCGTAGCCGCCAAATTTACGCAAATTTATTACGCCAGTATCTAATATTAAGTATTGACCTTTAATGCCTTGTAACACACCTTTGACTTGTGGGGTGGTATCAAAATTAAATGATTTAACTTTTAAAGGATATTGTTGTACAGGAAACTTAAAATCAACCATATTTTGCCTAAGAGCTTGCATTTGCTGCGGAAACTTAGCCTCTAATGCCGCTAACTCTTTTGCACACACAGTCATTAATTCATCTCGAATAAGCGTTAAATCTTGGTACTCTGCATCTGACTTTAACAAACGCTGCCAATTGGTTTTGTCGGCAATATGTTGTGCAAAAACCACCTCAATTAAGCCCGATAACAAACGGCTTTGCACTTCAAAAATCGGCAAGGCTTGTGATGCACCTTGGTCTAACCAACGCGTGGGAATTTGGGTTTTACGGGTAATACCGACTTTAACACCAGAGGAGTTAGCTAAATAGACAATATGTGGTCTAAAACAATGGTTTTGCGCCCAGTCTGGCTCACGGCACGTACCTAAATGATAATGGCAGGTTTCGGGCTTCATAATACACATATCCGCCGAGGCACTGCTTCTAAAACATTTAAAACAGTAACCTTGACTAAATGACTTAGCGGTTTTTTGACCACAATTTAAACAAAATATTTTGCCTGTATGCTGTAAATAGATGGCTTTGCCTAGATAATCATTTAAAGTGAGTGTTAATCCACTCATGGCTAATTCATAATGTACTGGCGTGCTGGCCTGAGTACGCATTTTTTGTAAAACACCTTGATAAAACATAACGAGTAAAACCTATATGTGGCCTGACATTACCCCTGTGTTACAACAACTTTACAGCGAATGCTCAAATAAATCGTGGTTAGTAACGGGCTGTCAGTTAGATTGTCCATTGGCTAGTGTAGGCTTAGAAGCGTCTCGCATACAACGATTAAACAGCACAGATTTGCTTAATGCGCCATTTACTGAGCGTTTTGCCGCCGCGTTGATGTTAATTACTGATGCCGATGAAGTTCACACCGCCGAACAGGTTATTGGGCGTTTACGTGATGTATTAGCCGAGCGTGTATTGGTGATTATTCCTGATAAATCAACGACTTGGCATAGTGCAAAAATGCTTGGCTTTGGTTTTAAACGTATTGCGGAGCTAAAAGATTGGCAAGCATGGGGCTTTGATATTCATACTTACAAAGAAGTGCCTGACTGGTTGAATGCCAAATATTGGGCAAACCCCCAAAATTGGGGCAAATATTGGTGGTAATAAGCCTCTTGCGAATAAGGCTATTTGTGTAGAATAACAAGCTATTTATTTTTTGAGGTGCATTATGAGTCCTCCAGCTAAAGACTATTTAAGTCAACAAATGAGTGAACAAGAATATTTAGATAGCGAACCGTATTCGGACGTTAAACGCGAATATATTGACGGCTATGTATACGCTATGGCAGGCGCAAGAGTCGCACATAATCGTATTACGGGTAATGTCTTTTCGGCTTTAAACGTTCACCTTAAAGGCAAACCTTGTCAGGCTTATATGTCTGATATGAAAGTCAAAGTTGGCAAAAAATACTTTTATCCCGATACCACGGTAGATTGCTCTAACTTAGCCGATAGCAGCACTTTTACAGAAACGCCACGTCTTATTGTAGAAGTGTTATCTAAATCTACACGCCGCATGGACGAAACCACTAAACGTATGGCGTATATGCAAATTGAAACTTTACAAGAATATATCTTAATAGAACAAGACTTTGTTAAAGTTGAAGTGATTCGCCGACGGGTTGGCTGGCTTCCTGAGCATTATTATTTGGGCGATACAGTACACATTGAGTCTATTGGACTGATGTTGTCGGTAGAAGATATTTATGACCGCATCCAAAATGAAGATGTGACTGACTGGCTAAACAAAAAAGCACGTGAGGCTCAGCAAGAACAGCCAATGTCTTAGGACTTGCCCACTCCTCGCGGTGCCATGCGTAAGTCCTGAGTTTAAGTTAACCTCTATCACCTGCCATTTCTAGCTGCATGGCTTTGTTGTGGGCATTGGCCGCTGTATCTGTTTTGCCTTGTTGTTCAGCAGCTTCAGCCACTAAACGCCATAAAGCGGCTTGTTGGTAGTTTGATTGTGCATAAGATAAGCCTTTACGCGCTAACTGCTCGGCTTCTACCGCCCTGTTTTGCTGCAAACGCACTTGCGCTAATTGCAAATATACCGTTGCCGACTGCGGTGCTAAACGNNGCCAATTTTTTAACCACGGGCGCAGCAACTGGCTTCATTATTAAAGGAACTGTAGAAACAACGACTGGCTCTTGAGGTGCTTCGATGACTGGCGCAGCTTCTTTTTTAATCACAGGCTTTTTTTGAGACTCAATCACGACTGGTGCAGCAGGTCTATACACAGGTTTAGGTTTAGTGATGACTGAGGGAGAGCGTTGTTTGCTCGGCCAGCCATAATCTGGCATATTTTGACAACCTGCTAACACTACACTCGATAAAACTAACACTCCAAGCTGACGCATACATCTCACCTAAAAATATCTAAAATTTTGTTAACCGAGTTATTTAAAATGGCATTAATTGGGTCATTTACAGGGGCTTGATTAGTCGCACACTCACTGGCCTCCGTGACCGAATCGGGTAACACAGGTACTAAAATCGCGCCTTCACAGCCTTCGGCACTGAGTTTTCCTGTTGATTTTTCGAGCCATTGCCATTGTATATTATCAGGCTGAACCGCATTTAAAGACACGGGTTTTAAGTGCGACATCATATTTGCCCAAATAGGTAATGCACCCGAACCACCCGACAAACCTGTGGCTTTGTTGTCGTCATTACCTAGCCATACCACCGCCAAATAATTACCTGTATAACCTGCAAACCACGCATCTCGGCCATCGTTAGTTGTGCCTGTTTTACCTGCCATAACTAAGTCTTGAGGTAATACTCTATACGCACTCGACCCTGTGCCATTTTTCATGGTTTGCTGCATGGCATAATTAATTAAATACAAAGCGGCTGGGTCAAACACTTGTTTTACCTCTAAACCATAACGTGTTAAACGATTGCCTTTGGCATCAACCACTTCTCTAATGGTACGCGGTGAGGTTTGAAAACCGTTAGAGGCAAAAGGCTGATACAAGCGCAACACTTCCATAGGCGACAAATTAGCTGTACCCAATAAAAGAGAGGGATAATTAGGCAAATTTTGAGTCACACCCAATTTTTTAAGGGTTTGAATTACTGCATTTACGCCCACTCGCTCATCCATACCTAAACGTATTGTCGCTTGGTTGTAAGAATGCGCTAAAGCATCATACAACGGCACAATACCATGCGACTGATGGTCATAATTTTCGGGAGCCCACACATCACCACTTTGGCTTTGCACTTGCACCGCCCCATCATCTAAAGGGCTAACTAAGTTAAATTTACCTGTTGCTAATGCTGTTAAATACACCGCAGGTTTAAATAACGAACCCACTTGCCGTGAGGCATCTATGGCACGATTAAAACCTGTAAATGTGCCATAGCCACCTACTACCGCGAGTAATTCGCCACTTTCGGGGTTAGCAACCACTACCGCACCTTGTAGCTCGTTGGTACGTTTGCCTGCATTGCGCAAGCGGGCTACTTGTTGATTAAATGCAGATTCGGCAGATTGTTGAACGCGAGGGTCTAAGGTGGTAAAAATACGTAAACCTGTCGAGCTTAAATCATCTTCTTGATACTCTTGTTTAAGCTGACGGCGTACCACATCTAAAAAGGCAGGAAACACACTTAAGCCAGAAGTCGGATTTTTAAGAATACCTAGGGGTTTTTCTTTGGCTTTTTCAAATTGTGACTGAGTGATATGGCCATCTTTAAATAAATTAGCCAAGACGATATTACGACGTTCTAAGGCACGTTCTGGATTACGCCACGGATTATAAAACGAAGGCCCTTTAACCAAGCCTACTAACAACGCAACTTGATGTAACGACAATTCACTAATAGGCTGACCAAAATAAAATTGCGCCGCCAAACCAAAACCATTAATAGAACGATTACCATTTTGGCCAATATTTACTTCGTTTAAATAGGTTTCTAAAATTTCTTTTTTGTCGTAATGCCATTCTAATAATAACGCCATTAACGCCTCGTTAACTTTACGCTTGAGTGAACGCTCATCGGTTAAATAAAAGTTTTTAACTAATTGTTGCGTTAGCGTACTACCGCCTTGACGTAATTGACCACTGGTCAAATTCACCAAAATAGCGCGTAGCGTGCCACGAATTGACACCCCAAAATGATGATAAAAATCTTTGTCTTCGGTGGATAGTAAAGCTTGCTCTAAATATTTAGGTGCTTCTTTAAGCTGCATTAGCACGCGGTCTTCATTGTGCTTAGGATAAATGCCACCAATAATTAACGGCTCTAAACGGACAATTCCTGTGTTATTGGCTTCGGTACTGGCAAGGTCACTTAAAATATTTCCGTCAAACTGCAATTTTAAAACTTGAGCGCGTTCTATGCCATCACTAAACACAAAACCACGCGTATGTACAAATAGCTCACCGTTTTTTTCGGTATAAACGCCTGCACCTTCGTAATTATCTTGACGACGATAATGTAATAACTCTAATTCGGCTAACACATCGGATTTGGTTACTGATGCACCACTGTATAGCTCTAAAGGTCGAGTATAAACTTTGGCAGGAATCGCCCAACGTTTACCTTCAAACTTTTGGCGCACTGTGCCATCTAAAGATAAAGCATAAATACCTATCCCTACCACACACAACATACCAAGCATAATCAGTAAGAGTAATAAGGTGACAATAAAACCACGAGCAGATTTTTGAGAACTTTTCATACGCATTATAACTTGTTACAAGTTAGAAATTTAAAGCATTGTAACCCGATAAGGGGTCATGGGGGACGCAGTTTTGTGAAACAATCGTGAAAATACCATGAGCAATAGCCAAACATAGGTTTTTTAAAGGCAGATAATAAGAACCTGAAAGTCATTCTGCGTAAATGCAGTTACACACACTGAGCTGCAACTCACTGCAAGGTTTTTCTCCATATTCTATCCACATTTTGCTCACATACTGTTATTTCATTTAAACGTTTTATATTTTTTAGCATGTGTTAGAGGAGTTTTTCTATGATTAATCTACCTACATTGGGTAAATTAAACAATGCCTTTTACAAAGCCTTATCGGCAATAATAATCAGCTCTACCCTGTTAATAACAGGCTGTGGCTCAGGCAGTGACTCAACATCCACCCAAACAACAAGCTCAACTAATACAGAGGTGACTTTGGATGCAACTTCGGATGCAGACTTTGAAGTGACCGACTGGACAACAGAAACTCATAGTAAAAAAGTAGCCCCAAACTTTAGCGAAGTATTTGATGACACTCAAGTCAAACGTCTAGACTTTGTGATTACAAAAACACGTTGGCAAAGTATGCTAAACAACATGACCAGTATTTACGGCACTTTTGGTACTCCAGTGGCTGGAAATGGCTTACTTGATAATGCAGCAGACCCCGACTATGTACCTGCTGACGTATATTACAAAGGTAAAGAATGGTATCGCGTGGGGCTTAGGTTTAAAGGAAACTCTTCATTACAAAGTAGCTGGCAGTCTGGCAATTTAAAACTGTCCTTTAAGTTGGATTTTGACGAATTTGAAGACGAATATCCACAAATTAACAATCAACGCTTTTATGGCTTTAAACAATTTAGCCTAAAAAACAACTTTATGGATTCATCACAACTACGTGAAAAAGTAGCTGCTGATGTCTTTAAAAAAGCAGGTGTACCCGTTTCACATACCGCTTTTTATACCGTATATGTTGATCATGGTGATGGGCCAGAATACTTTGGACTATATACCTTAACCGAAGAAGTTGATGACACCTTAATAGACACACAATTTTCAAGCAATGATGGCAACCTGTACAAGCCTGAAGACGGTAGCTCTAACTTTGCAAAAGACACATTTAATGCAGCTGATTTTGAGAAAAAAACTAATGAAGATGAGGAAGATTGGTCAGATATTAAGGCATTGTTTACAGCCTTACATGCAGATACCGCAAGCACTGACCCTGCAACGTGGCGCACCAATTTAGAAGCAGTGTTTGATGTAGATGGTTTTTTAAAGTACTTAGCGGTCAATGGTGCCATTCAAAACTGGGATACCTATGGCCGTATGAAACACAACTTTTACCTCTACAACAATCCCGACAATGGTAAATTAACATGGATTCCTTGGGATAATAACGAGTCTCTGCAAACAGGCAAGCAAGGTGGCGCATTGGCACTAGATTTCTCTAATTTAAGTCAAGCAGAGTGGCCTCTTATTGCTAAAATCTATGCAGATGATGTATATAAAGCTCGCTATAACAGCTACTTAACTGCCGTCATGACTGATTCGTTTGAAACCAATCAAACTCAAGCTTTATATGAGAAGTATTCGGCATTAGTTGCACCTTATGCGACAACTGAGCGTACAGGTTATACCTTCTTAAATAGCAGTAATGATTTTTATAGTGCTATAACCACGCTAAAATCACACGTCGCAAGTCGTGCGGCGGCAATCCGTGCTTATTTAGCCAATCAGAAATTATGACATAAGAGCTAAGCGTAATAAGCTAAAAGCGAGCAACTTTAACTTTTGGCTTATTATTATCTAAGACTAGGGTCTGATTTTTTAGTTAGCTTTAATTAGAAGAGTTCAACTCAAAAACACAAAAAATAAGGGCGCATAATGCGCCCTTAAATTAAAACTTAAGCACTAAACGGATGTCTTAACACAATGGTTTCGTCACGGTCTGGCCCTGTAGAAATAATATCCACGGGGCAACCCACTACCTCTTCAATCTTTTTGATATAAGCACGGGCATTTTCTGGCAACTCGTCTAAAGTCTTAGCACCTACCGTTGTGCCTTCCCAACCTTTCATCTCTTCGTAGATGGGTTCTACATGAGCAAAAGATTCGGCATCAGAACTAATACATTCAATGCTATTCGGCTTTAAGGACTTGTAACCTACGCAAATTTTAATGGTTTCTAAACCATCTAACACATCTAACTTGGTCAAACAAATACCAGAAATAGAGTTGATTTCGACGGCACGTCTTAAAACAACGGCATCAAACCAACCACAACGACGCTGACGGCC
>DDBM01000003.1 GCA_002333125.1 Moraxellaceae bacterium UBA2032
CGTGTCCATTGCCGTTATTGCAGCTCGAGCGGGTTGTGTCTGAGCGTGAGTGATTTTTGTAAGACGGGTAACTTGCAAAGCAGAAATTTGCGGGTAACTAAGTTATGCAGACCGACAGGGCATAGGGGTTTTCCCTCCTGTCGGTTGATTATTCACGCTACCATATATCGGGTTTTATAATCGCTGTACTGGGTATTTTGGCGGGAAGCTGAGAGTTGGCTAAATGTATTTGACTCAATACTTTTGACCAGTCGGCATATTGGCTTAAATCTTTCGATACCGCTCTTGCGCTTTCGCTTCGGACTGGTGTGACCAAACCTAATCTAATATGTGGCGCATATTGCTTAATGCTAACAAATGCAGCGGTTAAGTCTGAATCATTACTGCATAAAACGATTTGTTCACAACGATTAGTTAATGCACTGACAACCATATCAACGGCCATGTTTACGTCACTTTGTTTTTCTTCAAAACGGTAAACTTGTACTTTGTCGAGGGTTGGAGCTTCTGCAATTGACTTTACTAGCCGAGAAAATGGCGTGGCTGCTACCATTTTTCCTTCAATAATCGTGACTTTGTGCGGCAGATGTTTGCGTAAAGCTTGTAGATACGTTCTTTGTCGCTTGGGTGAATCTGCATCATCACTCATACGCGCTAAGACGGGAGCGGTGTAATAACGAACTTCTAAGACATCGGCATTTTGTAAAATATGATGCTGAAACAGGGTATATAAGTCGAGCCATTTGTAAGGGCTGTGTCTTAATAGTCCGTAATATAAGTTATAACCATCAATAAACACGATAGTCTTCATTTTTGCGTCCTTCAAAAATGACAAAACCGCCGTAGGGCGGTCTGTCGCCCCAAGAGCATATACGCTAAACGCAACGGTCAAGGGGGGAGTCGTATCCTGATTATAGACCGTATCATTATTTTTGTGAATTGCTAAAACGCCGCTTGTTAAAGGTGTTTTTAAATATTGGATATTTGTTGCTAGCGCTTGAGAAGCCATGTTTGATAATCCCCACGATTAAAGTTTCAGCACAATTAGCGGTGTTCTGCGGCTGGGTGTGGGGGTATTGTGTGAAAAAGTTCGGAGTATTTGGGGGTAAAATAGAAGGCACTAATTTCACCCAAATTTTTCTCTAGGTTTTAAACCCATCTGTTCTCTCTGCTTGCGAACTTCAACTTTTAATATACGAAGTCTGTCTGCAGCAAAATAGCCATAGGCATCAAATAGAGTTTCAAAAACTATAAAGTCATTACTAGTTTCACTAAGAATTGGCAGTCGATTTAGGTGACTTCTAAATCCGAAGACTATATTCGCTACATAAAAATCCACTTTCAAGTTTTTATTTCTGCCTCTATTTCTGATATGACCGGTATAAGGGTCTTGAGCTAAGCGTAGCTCTGCGTGTTTCACAATTCGTGTTAGAGGCTCAACTAATCCGTGAAAGTCTACATAGTTAGGATAATGTTTATGTTCTTGCCCATGGAAAGGCCAAATGCTTTCTAAGGCTGATTGAGTTGCTGACTCATGTACGCCATTAGGTGGCACATATGGTTCTGAAAATATTTTGGCAAGATAGCTGCAATGTTTACTAATGTCGTTGATGATTTTTACTCTTTGTTGTGAGTTTTTATCCATCTCGTCATGGGCAGCTTCAGGGATAGAAAGATAATTGTTTACGAAGTCGATAAAACTACGTGTTTCTTGAGGTTTCGACAGGCTGTGCATGGACAAGCGGTGAGTGATTTCAAGAACCTGTTCTTCAGTGAGTGAGTGCTGTCTAATTGTCATTAAATTGCGGCCTTTAAACACGATCATTTAACCTGAAAAAACTTCGTTTACAGCTTTTCCTAGGTATCAATTATTCAATGGTTTCTCTCTCGCTTTCGGCGGGTGATTTTAGATTTTTAATTTTGGCATCAGTAAGCATTGTTGGTATTTTCCAAAAGGATGTTTTCTATACCAACAAATATACCAACAAAGTTACGCGGGTTACCATGTTCTATAATTGCCTGTCCTGTCACGGACAATAAAAAAGCCCAGAACATTACTGCTACAGGGCTTTGTGGCCGATAATGGCCTAGCGAATTTGGTTTTTTGGCCCCGACAGAAACATGATTATGCCTATAACTTGTTGAATTATAAGCATAATCAATCTTTGTTTTTAGGTTAAAGCTACACTTGCGGCTACAGTTTGTCTAAATGCCTGTACCTGTTGACCCATCCACGCGTCAATATCGCTCTTTAACCACCGTACACTTTTACCACCGCAAAGGTTGATTTGTGAAGGAAACATACCTTTTTTGATTAGCTTGTATAGTTGTGACTTGCCAATGCTTGTTTTCTCTAATACTTGATTCTTGTCTAAGAATACCATTTCGTTGTCTTTCATAATGTTAACCTCTAAATCTTTTTAATCAATGCTATTTTATTGCCTGTTAATTTCTATCAACTGAAAGAGGGATGATAATAAGCGTCTCCATAGGCAACCTGATAGGGGTTTGTAGCTAGCCGCCCCTTTGGTCGTTTTGGTTTAGGTATTTGGCTGTACCCAATGTTACTTCTGCCGTTTAACTTTGTTTCATGTTTGGCAAAGTAACAGTAGCGATTAACGGCATCCATCATCTCTGTTTTTAAATCGTGTAAGTACCTTTGTTTGTAAGGCAGCGATGATACATCCACACCCTCACCATATTTTCTTGGTTGCGGATAAGCCTCATTCACTCCATCTAATGATGATAAAAGAGTACAAATCTTTTTAGGCTTTCTTTCGCGGCTAGAATTGCTGTTTACATCAAACACAACAAATAAGTGTGTGTGATTGCCTTTAACCTGCAAGGCATCATGTCTGCTGCTGTGGGCATACTCATTAACCCAACAATAAAAATAATCATAATGGCTAATACTCTTTTTTCTAGTGGGGCATTCAACCTTAAAAGCCTGCTGTAACACTTCTCTAAGACTGTTACTTTTAAAACCATCACTCCAATAAACAACAATGTGTACTATCGTTGGGTTTGTCATCACTTTTCTTGAATGCTCCAGTATCCCAATGACTGTATTCAAGTATGATTGATTCATTACATACTTATCATTCACTACATATCCTCTGTAATCCTTAATCTTGCCTAATAGCTTAATACTCATATATACCTCTTAATTAAACAAACATACTTAAAGCAATACATCTAAACACGTATGCGTTTAGGTTTTGCTTCTTCTACGAACCACAAGAATCAAGCATAGCAAGGTGTTAAAATGAGTTTCGCCTATTGAATTTTTTCTCAACTTGTGAGTGTGAATGATTTGTGTGCAGGTCGAACCCTTGCGGCTGTAGGGTTTAGTGGATTTTTTGAATTTAGTAGCGGTAAAATCAATCAAAATAAAAAAGACTATTTAGTTATAACAACCTTTGTTTTTATACCTTTTATTGTGTGTTGTGTTGCATGGTGGCGGTGTGGGGTAGATGTACTACTCAAATATCAATTCTGAGGGCTGTTTATAAGGCTTTAATGAAAGGTTTTTGACTCTATCGGAAAAAGACGTACAGGAATGCGGTTTAAAGGCTTAATAGGCTTTACTAAGGCAATTATCAATCTAAAAACAAGAAACCCTGCTACATAGCTAGTACCTAGCCTTAAATCGCCTTATATTGTGTCTGATTGCGTGTGTTGTATTTTGCTTGCGTATAGGCACGATAGGGCATTATTTATAAATACCTTTTGTCTTAGCACTTACCGCCACCAATGGCTATCAAGCCCAATGAATACAATGCTTGCTTAGTTGTTCGCCCTGTATGCTATTTACACAATAGGCACTTAACAAGCATTGTTATAAGTACTTGATTTCGTTATAAATTATCGAATATCTAACCGTAATTTGTCTAAGTAGTTGCTCCATTCTTGCATCATCTTAGGTCTATGCTCCATGTATGTTGTCCTGTTGTATGCCGTACCATTGGCATTTCTAACGGCATGGTTTAGCTGCGCTTCTATCCAAAGAGGGTTAAAACTTAGCTTTTCATCCAATAATGTGCGCGCTGTAGCTCGAAAGCCATGCCCCACCATAACGCCGCCCGTATAACCCATGCGCCTTAACCCGCTATTGATGGTCATGTTGGATATGTGCTTCTTGTTGTCTGTTAGGCTAACAAACACCCATTCACTATACAAATTGATTGCCCTTAGCTCTTTTAACCATTCAACCACCTGAGATGATAAAGGCACTATTTGTTCTGTTTTGGTTTTAGTGGCAAAGTATTTCCATTGATTGTTGGTAAAATCAATATCAGACCATTTAGCGGTTATTAGCTCTATTGGTCTTGTAAAAACGTGGGGTAGTATCTTTAAGGCATAGTTTGTTGTGTACCCGCCATTGTAAGTGTCTATGTGACGCAACAATTGACCAAGTTTAACAGGGTCTAATATAGCTGCATGATGCTTCACTACTACAGGCAGGAGTTTTATTCTATTGGCGGGATTTGGTTCAATTTCAGCATAGTCAAAGATGTTAAAACATAACTTAGCTAGTCGGTGCGCTTTTTCATTGTAGCCTTGCTTTTCTATGGTATGGCATAAGGCTGTAATTTCTTGCTTGGTAATCTCATTGATTGGTCTGCTACCAATTGCATCACACAATGTTTTAAGGTTAATGATGTAGCCTCGTTGTGTGGATATGGCGATTGTGGGTTTAAGTCTATCAAACCACTTAGCCGCTACTTTCTCGAATGTATTGTCTTTGGCTTCTAAGGCTAATTGCTTGGTCTT
>DDBM01000142.1 GCA_002333125.1 Moraxellaceae bacterium UBA2032
GGATAAATATCATTTACCGATGCTGGCCGTGAAACTGGCTTTACTCAAACCTTCCGCCGATGGCCGTAGCTACAAAGCGCGCATTGACGCGCTAAAAACCGAAAAACAAATGAATGCGCTGTTTGAAGATATGGTCGCGGATGCGGGCAAAATTGGCCTGCCTTTTGAGATGAAAAACCCCATTCGCACAGGAGGGCCGATGCAAGTGAGTATTGATTTTGCCGAAAGCCAAATACGTGCATGGCCATACCCTTACAGTTACAAAGGCAGCTTACGCAATGAAGTGTTTACCCGACGTGGTGGTTTATATTTTGGCATTGCCAATTTATTGCAATATCGGGTGAATTATCCACAGATGAAGTATCGTTTTGCCGATTTTAATGCGGGTCGCTACAGTAGCCGTAATGCCGCTTTTCAGGCGGCATTAAGCATATTGGCGCATAAAAAAATGGTGTTAGATGGTGATTTATTGATGTACCAAAATAATCAAACCAGCACCACCCAACAACAGCTGATAAAACTCGCGGCTCGTTTAGACATGACAGCTCAAGCTATTGAACGTGATTTAAAACTGGAAAAAAGCGAGGCCTTTAACCAAACACGATTATTTAAACGGNNTGCCACAAATTCAATTAGTTAGCCCGAAGATTACCCGTAAACTAACAACCGAATGGTTTGCAGGCCGCGTTGATGGGCGTTATAAAACGTGTATGGCGCGGCAGCCGAATCTGGTTAAATTGCAGTAAGTAAGAAGTATTTGCTTGTAGTTTGAAAACCTCCCCCTGTGGAAAAGGGAGATTGAGGGGGATTTGATCGTCAAAATCTCCCCTAGCCCCTCTTTGACAAAGAGGGGGACTTTAATGCACAGATTCTAGCTTAATCACTCATCATTCAAACGACATTCATAACTAGCGGGATTAAAACGACAACGGATTTTTTTCAAAAAACCCATCATGTTTTTATCGTAGTAACCTTCTTTGGTCATGGCAATACGCGACTCACGCATCAGTTTTTGATAGCCCGGTTTATCTGCCTCTAGCACATCAATCCAATATTTTTCATCAATTGATTTTTCAACTTTATCGACAAACTGATACGCCAACGGTGTTTGCGTCGCGGCAAATTCGCGCATTAACTGCCCGATACCATCGGGAAATTTGCCTCGGTGCATCATCATCACCCCTGTGACATGAACAACAGGAAAACGAATAATCGCACCACGCACATTGCCATTCGGCTCTGTCATGCCTCGGTACAATTCTAGAGGCTGAAAAATCAACGCGGGGCCTGCAATAATGTCAACTTGGCCATTATTAAATTTGCCCGCAATACTGGTCAGGTCTACCGCTACAGGCTGTGCGCCAATTTGTTGCACCATTTTTGCTTGTGATTTATCAAAATCCATCACCGCTATTTTTTTGCCTGCGGCCTTTGCTAAGGAGTTGATTTTTCTATCATTCACCATGATATAAGCTGCACCTAATGGAATAAGAGCAACTATTTCAAAATCTTTATTGACCATATATTTGGAGGCTGCAGGCTTTGACAGTAAACGAATGGCTTCCGACATTTGTTCATACGACTCAATACTACCAATTGAATCTAAACTACCAACAAACTGATTAAAGGCGCGGGCGCGTAAATTACTGATTGCAACGCCATCACATTGACCTGCTTTAAAATCTTCGGTCGCCACTCGTTCATTGGTATATATACGAAAACTGATATCACTACTGGCCTTACGTTTTAACTTGGCAGAAGCAAAATCAATGTGCATATCCAAAGGCGTTTTCATGGTGATTTTTAGGTCTAAGCCCATGTTTTTGGCAATTTGGGTGTATTTGGGTAACTCTTTGATGTTTTCCATAACAAAGTCAAAACCCTCACCATTTGCACCGCCTGGTGAAAAAATACAGAGGGTCACTTTAGCTGGAATTTTATCCCATGTTTTCGGGTTATCAATAAATTTTTTGGCATTGGCAAAAAGCTCAGAAAAATTTTCCAGTTGGGTAATATCGGGTTTGGCAGGAACTGCTGTTGCTGACGTAATGGGTTGTTGAGGCGCAGCTGGAGCTGCTTGCACAGCAAGAGGCGATAAGCTCGTCAGGGTCATGGCAGCACTGAGTGCCATCGCATATAGGCGATTATTTTTCATTAGGTATTCCTCATACAGCGTTTAAATATCGTGGTTTTTTCTTTGTTGTAATGTTTATCGAAAAACACAATGTTGATTGAATGGTTGTAGTTTTTTGGACTCTAATCGCTCTAAGCTCAAAACGATATGACTTTAAAAACGCGATAAATTTTAAAAAAGTCAATTGGCTTATCTTTTTTCCACATCTGCCATTTTCATGCCTGTAAATAATCCTGTTTTTAATCCTGAAATAGTGACGGCCATTTCTTTACGCACATACGGAATACGATACATCCACGTAAAGGCAAAATCCCTGCCCAAACCCGCGAAACGGCTATCCGACTGATACAACGGTGTCAGTTGACGGCTTAACCATTGATAAAAATGTGTCGATGACGCTCTTAATGTGTGATATTTCTGCCATACCGTTGGCCAATCAGGTTGACCATTCTCCGCCATCGCCTGCCCCAACGCCCACGCATCAAGTAACGCCATGTTTGCGCCTTGGCCTAGTTGTGGACTCATGGCATGAGCGGCATCACCAATAACGGCAATTCGTCCTTGAGCAAAACGACGCATCACCACATCACGGTAATTTGCGGCAAACCATTGTTCAGGACGGTCAATCACTGTTTCTAGCCATTGTGCTGCAATCGGCCAACGTTGATTGACACTAGCAAGCCATGTTTCGCGTGAGCCCTGCTCTTTCATCCAACCGTTTAACTGTGCCGTTGGCAAACTCCAAAAGATGCTCGATAAACGTTGCTGAGGAGCATTTGGAATTGCGCCCGTCGGTAAAATTCCCATCATCACCGATGCGCCATGATAAAACTGATGCAGAATTTGCGTATCTAAAGCTAAACACTCAGGCACAATTGTCCATGCTGCGCCCCACGGATAAGGCTTATCCAGCACCACCCAATCCGCAGGTCTTAACTGACTACGCGCACCATTCGCGACAATAATTAAATCAAAAGCCGCATCACATTTGCCTGATTTATCATGGCCATACAGTCGTGCTTGTGCACCACAATCTTCAATTTTTTCGACATCGACGCCCATGCGCCATGTGATTTGAGAAGATAATGGCTCAGCTTTAAGTGCTTCAACCAAGACATGACATAACGTAGCGCGATGAATGCCCAAACCGTACAAGCCTTCACCTGCTTCATGGTAATGGCTATCCACCAACAAATCGCCATTGGGCAATTGGCCTTCTAAGCCAGTGACTTTTGCACCTAATGTTAAGGCGTGTTCTAGCACGCCTAAATGTGCAAACACGGCTAAGCCCGCTGGTTGCAGCAATAAGCCTGCACCAACAGGCGCAAGCGCTTCGACGTGCTCAAACAGGGTAATGTAATGGCCTTGCCGCGCTAAAACAATCGCGGCTGCTAATCCTGCCGTACCTGCGCCGATGATGGCGATTTGTTGTTTACTCATCCCGCGTCAATACTTCCAATAATTCAATTTCAAAAATCAGATTAGAGTTTGCTTTGATAATTGCGCCCATTTGCCGTTCGCCATAGGCTAAATGTGCGGGCACGAACAATTTGCGTTTTCCGCCAACTTTCATACCGACTAAACCTTGATCCCAACCTTTAATCACGCGCCCTGTGCCAATAACACATTGAAAAGGCTGCCCTCTATCGTGCGAGGAATCAAACTTAGTGCCATCTTCCAACCAGCCTGTGTAATGGGCGGTGATTAACGCGCCTTTAACAATTGCTTTGCCTTCGCCTAGTTGAATATCCGTGATTTGTAATTCGTTGCTCATGCTTGGACTCTTGTTTGACGTTTAAAATGCTGGGTTTCGTACCTCACCCAGCCTACACATTGTGTGTAACTCTAAAAGCACGTTTTATTCAAATACGTCACGGCTTCCTGAATTTTCTTCATCGACTTGGTTAAGGTTTTGGCTTGTTCTGAGTCAGCGGCCGCACAAGCAACAAATAATGGCTTCAGCGAATCGCTATAATTAGCACCCGTTATCGCTGTCGTTTGTTTTGTCGCTTCGTTGTACAGTAAGTATTCTTTTTCAGTGACTTCAATGCCCGCAATGACATCAAAAACGGCTTGTTTAACATCGGCCACTGCCATGCTTTCGCGCACACTTTTGCCTGACTTGAGTTGTTTTAACAGGGTTTCAGCCGCCATTTTTTTCTGTATATCCTCCAAAACCACGGGCGAAACAAAACTGAGGGCTTTTTTTGACGTGCCTGCTGCGGGATTATATGACAAACGAATAGCACCCGAAATCAGGCGTTTAAGATAGGCATCACCAAAACCATCATAGACATCTGTACCCTCTTTGCCTTGCTGACGGATAATTACCGCATCAC
The DNA here is from genome assembly GCA_002333125.1 of Moraxellaceae bacterium UBA2032. GTDB lineage: Bacteria > Pseudomonadota > Gammaproteobacteria > Pseudomonadales > Moraxellaceae > Agitococcus. The sequence continues at coordinate 4,474 of DDBM01000142.1, forward strand.
CCGCACCCAAATAATAGGCGTCGGTCTCGCCTTCGGGGATAATCAATGCAGCATGACGAATAAATTCCCAGTCATTATCTTTTTGAAACAGTGCTACTTTCCCTTTCAATTGGCCACCACTCGCCAACTCCACTTCACCCGCCTGAAATTTGGGCCGCCCCCAAACACTAGGGTCATAAGTCGCTGTTTCTTCGCCTTTTTTGACACAGACAAAAGGCATATAACATTGAGTATGAGCGATAAACGGTGTGCCTGTGGGAACGCCACGAACGGTGACAATATCAGCCGCATTAACAGTTGCCGACAGACTAAACATCAACGGCATAGCGAAGAGGTAAAATGGGGAATATTTCATTGCTGCTCCATTGCGAGTTTATGAGTTACAAANNGTCATTTGCTTAGCGTCACGCGATTAGCTAGACTGACTTTTTCACAAATCTCACCTTATCAAAGGCAATCACCATGACAATTACACTCTTATACGCGGGTCTTTTATCACTTTGGTTGTTGGTGCTGAGTGTTCGCGTCATTGCCATTCGCAGTCAGGGGATTAGTTTGGGTGATGGTGGCAATCCTGTTTTATTAAGACGAATTCGTGCACACGGAAATTTTGCGGAATATGTACCGATGATTTTAGTCATGATTGGCTTTTTGGAAATCAGTCATTTTTCTGCACTCTGGATTCATTTATTAGGTGGAACATTAGTCGTTAGTCGTTTACTACATGGCTATGCACTTTCTTTTAATGAGTCCTTTAAATTCGGCCGAATTGGCGGAACGGCATTAACATTAACGCTTTTGGGCGTGTGTGGTTTTTTGTGTATTTATCAGGCGTTAGTGACCCACTGATGCAATATCAACAGTCTCCGTTATCCGAGTTGAATGAATATGAAGTATTTACACACCATGGTACGTGTCGCCAATTTAGAACAATCGTTGGCATTCTAAGTTTATGTGCGTGACATTAGCACCCCCTTGTCATGCTTACTTAACACGCCATTTTTGATACTACAACACAAAAAACAAAGCCGTTATCACC
>DDBM01000025.1 GCA_002333125.1 Moraxellaceae bacterium UBA2032
GTAGCGGGTCTTGAGGATCTTTGAATCGTTTTTCTAGGCGTTTTTTAACGTAATGCGAGTAAATATGTGGACGTAATATAGCTTTGTCGCTGGCACTACCTGTCATCACAATTTTGATTGCGCCCTGCTCTGGGTCGTCATTATGCCAATCAGGGCGTAGTTTGATGATGGCATTATATAAATGAACGCAGATTTCACGGCTCATGGCGACAATCATCGCCTTCCCTTTTTGTGCTTGGTTACGCTCTTCAAAATGCGTAACTAAATCGGCGGCAACTTGAGCAATACGAGGTTCAGCACCGACAATACCCTCCAAAGCGGCCCAACGACTTTTTAGGCGAGATTGTTCGTTTTCTTCTTCATCTTCGGCTAATTCATCAACATCTTCGTCGATATGCTGTAATTCGCTTTCTTTGAGTCCAAGTTTTGCTAACCGTGACTCGTAATATATAGCGACCGTTGCGCCGTCTTCTTTGGCTTGCTGCATATCATAAACATGAATGTAATCACCAAAGACGGCGCGAGTGTCGCGGTCTTCGCTAGAAACGGGCGTTCCTGTAAAGGCTACAAACGTGGCATTAGGCAAGGCATCGCGTAGATGTTGAGCATAGCCGACTTGATAAAAAGAGTGGGTATCAGCGGCCATTAATGGTTGAGCGACTGGGCGCACATAATCTTGGTCATTTGCTGCTGACAGGCTATTTGAGGGTGGGTTATTACGGACTTTCAGCTTGGCATTAAAGCCATATTGGGTGCGGTGCGCTTCGTCGGCAATGACGACAATATTGTGACGGTCGGACAATATAGGAAATTTGTTTTCGTCATCAGCAAGGGTGAATTTCTGAATGGTGGCGAAAACAATCCCACCCGCAGGACGCAGTGACAGTTTATCGCGTAGGTCTTGGCGTGTATCTGCTTGTACGGGTTGTTCGCGTAGTAAGTCTTGGGCTAAAGAGAATACACCAAACAATTGACCGTCTAAGTCGTTACGGTCGGTTATCACCACAATCGTCGGGTTTTCCATTGCTGACTCACGCATAACACGCGCAGCAAAACAGGTCATGGTGATACTTTTACCACTGCCTTGAGTATGCCAAACCACTCCACCCTTTTGATTGCCTTCAGGTCGTGAGGCTTGAACAACTTGGACAATGGCTGAACGTACCGCGTGAAATTGGTGATAGCCTGCTATCTTTTTAATCAGTTGGCCGTCATCTTCATAGAGAATAAAAAAGCGTAAATAGTCCAACAGCATTTCGGGGGCAAGAATGCCGCGAGTCAGGGTTTCCAACTCGTTAAATTGACCAAGTGGGTCTAAGTCTTTACCGTCGATGGTGCGCCATGCCATAAAGCGTTCGCCATTACTGGACAGTGACCCCATCTTGGCTTCGGTGCCGTCACTAATGACTAAAATTTCGTTGTATTGGAATAAGTCGCTGATTTGTTCTTTGTAAGTTTGTAGTTGATCGTAGGCTTTCCAAATATCAGCTTTTTCATCGGTGGGATTTTTTAATTCTATGACGACTAAAGGCAAGCCATTCAAAAACAGAATAATATCGGGTCGGCGTGTGTGTTTTGCGCCTTTAATGGAGAATTGATTGACTGCTAACCAGTCATTATGTTTATTTTCAAAGTCCAGCAAACGAACATAATCGCCGCGTGTTTCACCGTCTTTTTGATATTCAACAGGAACACCATTCACCAACAAACCATGAAAACGCCGATTAGCGACCAATTGTATTGGTGTGTCTAAGTTTATGACTTGATTGAGGGCTTGCTCGCGTGCTGTAGCTGGGATATTGGGATTGAGTTTAGCAATGGCTTGGCGCAGGCGTTCGATTAACACTACTTGTTGAAAATGACTACGCTCTGGACTGCTGCCATCGGGGGCGATGTCTAAACCATTGATAACCTTGTAACCAAGTTCGGCCAACCAGATTAGAGTTTCTTGTTCGAGTTGGTCTTCGGTCATCATCTGTTGTTAGTCCCTTATAGATTTTTTGCTTCTTTTGGCCGTGTTAATTCTATTTTACGGTTGCCATGCTGTTTTGACTTGTTGCATCACTTCTATCAACAATGCAGGACGAATATGTAGTGTCGATTGGCTTGGTATGGCTGCCAATAATACTAGAACTTCATCGGCGGTACGCAAACCTCGACGCACAGAGCGCACTAACAAGCCCAACGTACCATGAGCAGAAATTGTAAGACTTTTGGCCGCTAAACGGGCGGCTGTATCATCGGTTAATAGTAAGCTTTGCTCAAACTGTACACACAACATCAGGGCTTCACGTTCGCCCTTATGCAAGGTATATAAGGGTGTTAATGCTTCAACCTGTAACGAAATCACATTGGCATTTTGTCGTTTAAAATTAACCCTTGGATGCTGCAAAGCCTGTGGGCGATGATGTAGCACTTCTTGCCAAACGGCATCAGGCACAAGCAGTTCGGTGTAATCCGCCAAAATATCCAAACATCCTAATTCATCTAAATGAATAAGAGGCCCTGCATCTGCAACAATAACTTGAAGTGAGTTAGTCGTCGCCATTTAAGCCCCATGCAATATCGTCATGGATAAATTGTTCGGTTAACGCTTCTTGATGCGATTCGATATAACGACGTAGTGACTCTGTGACTAGCTCTTGCACGTTATTTGCCCAACCGCGCTGTACCAACACTTGTGCTTGCTGCAACAAGACATCGGGGACTTCGGCGTGAATCATGCTCATGGTGTTAAACCTCTATAATTAGCCAGTCTATACTAACAATTAAGTCAGCCACTTGCTGACCAAATTTGCAAACCGCTCTACGCAATAACCACTTCCCAATACCCACCCTTCGCAGCACCCACCCGTTTTAATCGGCCAT
>DDBM01000022.1:0-593 GCA_002333125.1 Moraxellaceae bacterium UBA2032
GGCTTTAGAGTCCAAAAAAGAAAAGGTGTCCAATTTGGTGCAAGAACATATTGATTGGGCAATAAATGAGCAAAAAAGCCGCATAAAACACTTGGCGCATAAAAAACAATCGGGTAATCTCAAAGCGTTGTAACTTAACTAACACAAAAGGAAAACATAATGAAAAAATTATTAGCCATTGCCTTATTAGCAAGCTCTTCTGTAGTTATGGCTGACCAAGATATTGGTTGTGGTTTAGGCTCAATGGTTTGGGCAGGTCAATCAGGTATAGTGCCTAAAGTATTAGGTGCAACCACTAACGGCACATCGGGTAATCAAACTTTTGGTATTACTTCGGGTACTTTGGGCTGCCAAGCTGATGGTGTTATTAGTTCACGCGCTCGTTTAAGTATGTTTATGGGTACAAACTCTGAGCGTTTAGCCCGTGATATGTCGGTAGGCAAAGGCGAAACTTTAGAAGTATTAGCTAACTTATTAAACATTAAAGCCGAAGATAAAGCGGCCTTTTTTCAGGTAAGCCAAACTAACTTTGGTAAGATTTTTGCTCCACAAAATCAGACTGCTGGTGACGTGTTAGCTGCTTTACAACAAGT
>DDBM01000022.1:611-2276 GCA_002333125.1 Moraxellaceae bacterium UBA2032
AAGCTCTGAGGGTGCCAATAATCCTCAAGCCGAACTCCAAGCCACACTCAATGCACTGGTTAATCCTGACCCTACACTCAAAGCCGATGACACGGTTGCGTGTAAGTTTCCTGCACGAGTGGCATGGTTACGCCAACAATTACACATTACCGAGTCAGATTTAGCCACTACCGCCTGTCCTGCCTTAGACGCATGGCTCACAGGTATTAATCCGCATCAAGCCACCTTAGTGTTTGCCGCCGATTTTACCAATAATCCATCGTCCATGTTTGGCCACACTTTATTGCGTATTGATACACCTGACCAAACCGAAGATACCCGCTTATTAGCTTATGCGGTTAATTATGCTGCACAAACCAATACCTCTAATGGTTTAGAGTTTGCCTACAAAGGTTTAACTGGCGGTTATGCAGGGGCTTTTTCTATTTTGCCCTATTACGAAAAAGTGAAAGAATATAATGACTTTGAAAATAGAGACTTATGGGAATATCAACTTAATTTAACCCCCCAAGAAATTACGCAAGGTTTAAAACATTTATGGGAAATAAAAACAGTTAACTTTCCATATTATTTTTTATCGTCTAATTGTTCTTATCAATTATTAGGCTTGTTAGAAGCTGCTCGACCTAACACCTATTTACGTCAAGACTTTTCTGTTTATGCTATTCCTACCGATACCTTACGCAGAGTTTTACAAGAAAAAGACATCTTAAAAAAATTAGTGTATCGCCCTGCCAGTGGCACAAGTTTGGCGTATCACGCACAACAAAATAAGCCACATATTAATGACTTAGCTAAAAAACTAGCCATTGACCCTAATATCGACATCAGTACATTGTCGGATACAGAACAAAGCAAAACCTACGAAATGGCCTATGACTATTTATATTATTTATATTTGGCTCATAAAACCAACAAAGATACCGCGCCTACACGTTTGCGACAATTATTAGCTAAACGTAGCAGTTATCAAGTCCCTGACCAACGCCTAACACCGCCACAGCCTAGTGTTGACCCTGCACAAGGTCATGCTACGACTCGTCTTAGCCTTACATTAGGACAAGTGCAACAACAAGACGTGGTGAGTATAGAATGGCGACCTGCCTATCAAGACTTATTAGATGCCGATGACGGCTATAGACGTGGTGCCGCGATTGATTTTTTGCGTTTGAATGTGGGTTACAACGCAACAACACATCAAGCCAAATTATTTAATTTTACCTTGCTTAATATTGATTCATTGGCCGCAGGAAATGGATTTAGCCGTCCCTTGTCGTGGTCGTTCTCTTTGGGCGCACAACAAGCTGCCTTAGACCAACAACAATTTAGCGAAAACAAACAACATACAGTGGGTTTTATTGACGGTGGTGCAGGACTAAGCAGCCAATTTAATAGCCCAACATGGTTATGTTTTGCGTTAACGCAAGGCAGCTTACAAACAGGCCAAGCCATTGATAAAGGCTGGCGTATAGGTGCAGGAGCAAAGTTAGGCTGTCGCCAACAATCGGCTTATGGTCAATTTTTAGTCGAAAGCCGCGCTTTATATTATAACGATGACTCTCAACCCATTATTAGCACCCAAGCAGCTTACCAATGGCGCATTAACTTAAACAATGGCCTTAGAATGCAATGGCAACAACAGCAACAAGACTCGCGTGATTGGTC
>DDBM01000022.1:2307-7444 GCA_002333125.1 Moraxellaceae bacterium UBA2032
ACATTAACCGACTGCACACTACTCACGACATGTTGCCATTGCACGTCTATCACACGTTCTGGCTCGTCGGCTTCTAGACGTAACAACTCAACACAATGACGCGCATGAACACTCACCCCCCGATTATGAGTGATATAACCCATGATGGCTTCGCCCGCGACAGGATGACAGCATCCTGCCAAATGCACCATAATGTTATCCATGCCTTCAACAATTACTTCACTGGTATTATGACGCTGACGGCTGCGACGCACCACATCTTGCACATTAACTTCTAGGTTAGTGCTAGGCAGTTTATCGGCAATTAAATTAACCACATGAGCAGGCCGAATATCACCTGCGCCAATACCTGCCAAAATATCTTCGGCAGTTTTAACATTAAAACGCGCTGCATATTCTTGTAAGTTGGTATTTTTTAGATGCAAAGATAAACGTGACAGTTCTTTTTCTAATACTTCACGTCCTGCATGAATATGAATTTCGCGGTCTTGTAACTTAAACCATTGTTTTACTTTGGATTGAGCGCGTGTTGTGCCTAAATAACCTAAGTTAGCTTGCAGCCAATCACGGCTTGGTGTTGCGCCTTTTTGAGTTAAAATCTCAACTTGGTCACTGGTTTGCAATTGATAAGTTAGCGGCACAATACGGCCATTCACTTTTGCACCACGACACGCATGGCCTATTTGAGTATGAATACTATAGGCAAAATCTAANNTGTTCGGCAAGCTCGTCCATTTGGGTTTCGCCCATGTCTTCTTGCCATTCTAAAACCTGACGTAACCATGCAATTTTACTTTCGTAACCTGCGTCTTTGTTGCCCTTAATCCCTTCTTTATAAACCCAATGAGCGCACACACCTAGCTCGGCTTCTTCGTGCATATTATCGGTACGAATTTGTACTTCTAAAGCCTTACCTTCGGGGCCAATGACTGCCGTATGTAAGGAGCGATAGCCATTTTCTTTAGGCGTGGCAATATAATCATCAAACTCTTTAGGAATGTGTTTCCATAAAGAATGCACTATACCTAAAGCGGCATAACAATCACGTACTTGAGTTACTAAAATTCTAACCGCTCTAATGTCGTATAACTCATGAAAACCCAAGTGTTTACGCTGCATTTTGCGCCAAATAGAATAAATATGCTTACTTCGACCTGATACTTCTGCTTGAATATCGGCTNNCCAATACCTAGTCTATGCGCTAAAGGGGCATACACATCAAAGATTTCGCGCGCGACGCGCTTTTGACGTTCGGGACTGGCATCTTTAAGCTCTCTAATAGCAAAGGTACGCTCGGCGAGTTTGATTAAGGCAATACGCACATCATCAATCATGGCAACGAGCATTTTACGAATATTATCTAACTGATTTTGAGACTGACTAAATTTTTGATTATGATGATTAGGATTAATAATTTGATTGATTGTGGCCATACGCAATACACCATCTATCAGATGGGCAATATCGTGGCCAAATACTTTGGTAATTATATCAAGGGTAGTTTTTTCTTCACGCACCGCACGATATAACACCGCCGCAATTAACGAATCTTGGTCAAGTTTTAAGTCGGCCAAAATATCGGCCATTGCTAAACCCGTTAAATAGCTACTGGTGCGAGTACTCCACAAATGCTCACGCTCATAAATTTCGTCTGCTTCTTTGGCAAACAAACACGCTTGACGCAATACTTCTGGGTCTTGGAGTTCGGCACGGCTATTAATACGCTCTAGCCAACAGGATAAATCAATTTGACCATCTTCGGTTACAGGATAGTCTTCACGGACTTTAACCATTCTTTTTTCTCCCGTGAATGAAAACTTAATGTTAGAGGCTATTATACAGTCTAAGCCTTTACATTATTTCAACCCTCACTCTAGCTCTCTCCCTCAGGGAGAGAGGACTCCCTCTCCTGTGGGAGAGGGTTGGGGTGTGGGTAAACACAAAATGGCAATAAGCCCTAGTCTTTTACAAACAACGCAATTGATTCAACATGAGAGGTATGGGTAAACATATCCATCACCCCTGCTTGAACCAATTTATAACCTGCGGCAGCCAATTCGCCTGCATCACGTGCTAACGTAGCTGGATTACATGACACATACACAATGCGTTTTGCCCCAAACTTAGGCAAGTAACGTACCACTTCTAACGCACCCGAACGTGGTGGGTCAATTAACAAGGCATCAAACCCTTCTTTAGCCCATGATTGTTGGCTAAAGTCGGCGGTTAAGTCTTGGGCATAAAAATCGACATTAGTAATGCCATTATGTTTGGCGTTTTCGTAGCCGCGCTGCACCATCGCTTCGCTGCCTTCTACCCCAATGACATATTTAGCACGAGTCGCTAAGGGCAAGGTAAAGTTACCTAAGCCGCAAAACAAATCTAATACACGTTCATGAGGTTGAGGGTTAAGCATCTCAACAGCCATTTTGACCATTTTTTGATTTATTTGAGCGTTAACTTGCGTAAAATCAAGAGGATAAAAACGCATTGTGAGGCCAAAATCGGGCAACCCATAATGTAAACGGTCTTCACCCTCAACAGGATAAACCCGATGCACCGTATCATAACCTTTGGGTTGCAAATAACATTGCCAAGCACGTTGCTGACAAAAATCAACTAACTGCTGAATATCGCTATTAACTAATGTCTCCATGTGTCTAAAAATTAAAGCAACACTGTCATCGCCTGCGGCAACTTCTACTTGAGGAATAAAATCTTTGCCCACTAAACCATTTATTAAGTGACGTAAAGGCATAATCGACTCGCCTAAACGCGCGTCCATCACTACACAGCGATTTAATTCGGCCAAAAAATTAGAGCCTTTTTCTCTAAAACCTAATAATAAGCTGTCTTTTTTGATGACAAAACGCACCCCAAAGCGCGCTTTACGACGATAACCAGCCTGTGTGTGCGTTAATGGTGCAAGCCATTGTTGGGGTTCTAAATGACCAAAATGCTTAAATTGCTCGGCCAAAATACGTTGTTTAAGCGCAATTTGTGCGCTTGGCTCAATGTGTTGCAGGGAACAACCGCCACACATACCAAAATGCTCACACGGCGGTGTAACACGATTTGACGAAGCGGTAATCACTTTTACGGTGTCGGCTTCTTCGTATTTGCTTTTAACAAGATTAATTTTGGCTTCGACGGTTTCGCCTTCTAAAGCTCCATCGACAAAAATAATTTTTCCATTATGATGAGCAATACCACGCCCATCATGGCCAACACCTGTAATGTTTACGGTAATAGGGTCTTGCTGTTTAAGACGTTCACGTTGCTTTTTGTTCATGTATTATTCGCTTCTTGCTCTTGCCATGCGGCTAAAAATTCTTGTAAATGGGGTTTATTACTACTTGCTAGGGTGTTTTGTAATAAGATAATCTCGTTTTGATAATCAGGCTTCATGATGTCGCCACGCATTAACTGAAAACGTAAATAAATCAACCATGTATTAAGCACATCGCTTTCGCAATAGTGTCTAATATCGGCGAGTTTACCTTGCAAATAATTATCATAAACTTGACTACCATCCATGCCCAACTTACCCGGAAAACCTAAAAAGGTCGCTATTTGCTCTAAGGGTTGTGTGGCACGCGCTTGATACAAAGACAATACGTCCATCAAGTCAATATGGCGCATATGAAAACGGTTGATGTAATTATTGTATCTAAACTCTTTGTAATGGTCGCCTAATTCCCAATACATAGGCGCGGTGATTTGATGCAGCATGGCGCGATAATGCAACACGGGCAAGTCAAAACCCGACCCATTCCATGACACTAAAGTGACATCATATTTATCAATGGCACTAAAAAAACGCTTAATGATTTCGGATTCAGAGGCATCTTCTTCGCCTAAAGACCACACACGTACGGTATCGCCCATGCGTAATACCACCGAAATACAAATGACTTTATGTAGATGGTGTCTAAAAAAATCTGAGCCGCCCGTTTCTTGACGACGCATATTTTTTAGGGCTTCAAAGGCTTCTTCGTCTGTTAAATTGTCTAAATTATAAATTTGTTTGGCTTTGTTAATATCGGGAATGGTCTCGATATCAAATACCAAAGTGGCTTTTTCTTTATACATTGCTTGCGCTCCCTACTTTTATAAAAAACATCGTCCAACTATCTAAACTCANNCTGGCGCGCATACCACCCACAGAGCGATGACCTGCCAAGTTTAATAAATGATTGGCTTCGGCTTCTTTTAAAAAGCTTTTGTCTAAGCTAGCATCTGTTAAAGCAAACGGCACATTCATCATAGAGCGATTAGCTATAGCAACAGGGTTACTATAAAAACCACCGCTATTATCAATGGCGGCATATAACTTCGCGGCTTTACGATGGTTAATTTGTGCCATATTGCTTAATCCGCCCTGCGCTTTAAGCCACTTAAACACTAAACCCGACAAATACCATGCGTAAGTAGATGGGGTGTTGTACATCGAGGCATTATCGGCATGAATTTTATAGTCAAGCATCGTGGGCGTGCCTTTAACCACGTCACCTAATAAATCTTCACGCACAATCACTACAACCAAACCCGCAGGGCCAATATTTTTTTGTGCGCCTGCGTAAATTAAGCCAAATTTAGAAACATCAATCGGCTCTGCTAAAATAATAGACGAATAATCGGCAACTAGCGGCACATTCGTTTGTGGCACAAAATCAAACTGCACACCATGAATGGTTTCGTTAGGTGTGTAATGTAAATAGGCAGCTTGCGGATTAACTTGCCATGACTCAAAGGCAGGCACTGCCCTAAAGTTATTGGCCTCGTCACTGGCAACTACATTAACTTGGCAAAACTTTTTGGCTTCTTTAATCGCTTTGTCTGACCACATGCCTGTATTAACGTAATCGGCACTGGTTTTGCCACGTAATAAATTTAAAGGAATCATAGCAAACTGTTGCGATGCCCCACCCTGCAAAAACAATACTTTGTAATTGCTAGGAATATTCATTAAATCGCGTAAGTCTTGCTCGGCTTGTTCGGCAATAGCCACATAGTCTGCACTACGATGACTCATTTCCATGACCGACAAACCTTTACCCTGATAATCCAAGAGTTCGGCTTGAGCTTGTTGCAATACGGCTTCGGGCAAGGCGGCTGGACCCGCACAAAAGTTATA
>DDBM01000139.1 GCA_002333125.1 Moraxellaceae bacterium UBA2032
TCAAATTGAGAATTGCTGTTTCAATTAATATACAGTTGTATTTTTTAAGTTAATCGTTCATGATAGCCATGCTTAGCTTACTGAGGTGGTTATCAAATACTTCTCACCTCAATACTAATGCTTTTAGAGAACACCTATGAAATTATTATCCCTTAACAGTTGTTATGTTCCTGATGATTTAGACAGTGTGATTCAGTACGACTCTCAAAGTGAAGTAAATCCTGAAAGCGTGGGCATGAGCTTTAAACAGCGCAATAGTATTTGGAAAGCCACCGAAACCTTATATAAAACGGGTGCATCCCCTGCCATTACCTTGTGTGTCCGCCGTAAAGGGCAAATGGTATTAAATAGAGCTATTGGTTATGCCCGAGGCAATGGCCCAGAAGACACCGCACAAACCCCCAAAGTTTTAGCAACCCCCGACACGCGCATTTGTTTGTTTTCGGCTTCNNTTACATTCCCGAATACGGTGTTAATGGCAAAAAAGATGCCACGATTTATCACTTACTTGCACATCGTGGTGGTATTCCGAGTTTGCCCAAAGGCACAGACCCACAATTATTGTTTAATCCAGAAGCAGCATTAGATTTACTTTACAAAGCCAAACCGATTGCACCTAGTGGTCATCGGGTTGCGTATCATGCGCTGACCGCAGGTTATATATTAGGTGAAATAATTCAACGCGTGACAGGCAACAATGCACGCGAGTTTTTAGCACAAAAAATTAGCATCCCCATGGAAATGCCAAGTTTTAATTTTGGCGTAGCCCCTGAGTACCGCGACAAAGTTGCTTTAAATTACAGCACTGGACTTAAACCTGTTTTATTAGTTGATACATTTTTACGCAATATTATTGGTGGCTCAATGGAAGATGCCGAGCATTACACCAATGACCCTAAATTTATGGATACCATCTGCCCTGCTGGTAATATTTTTGCCACAGCCGAAGAATCAAGCCGCTTTTTTCAAATGTTGCTCGACGGTGGCCGCTATAAAGACACGCAAATTTTTGACTCTAAAACAATTCGTCGCGCCACTATCGAAGTTTCTCGCCCCGAAATGGATGCCAAACTGATATTACCGATGCGTTATGCCATGGGGCCGATGTTAGGCGCAAAACCTGTAGGTTTATATGGTTTTAACACTCCCAATGCCTTTGGTCATTTGGGCTATACCAGTATTTTTTGCTGGGCAGACCCCGACCGAGATATTGCGGTTAGTCTGTTAACCAGTGGTAAATTTTTGGTTGGTGCAGGCTTACCTGCGGTGATGAATTTAATTGCCACCATTAGCAAACAGTGTACAAATGTACGCTTACCCTAAAGATGAGTGCAGTTTGTCAAAAAACCGCTATAATCTTTCGATATATTTTTATAATTCGACCACAAGACCATTAATACAACTTGTGGTATTTATCGAGAAAACCCAAACAGCCTCGATGTAGTATCTCTTTTGTGGAGTTTAGTGAATGAGTCAGTCCAAACCGCCCATCAACTGGCTGCCTGCCATTGTGTTAACAGCAACACCGATTGCGGCATTAATACTTATTCCTTGGTATGCCATGCAACACGATTTTAGTACTGCGGCGTGGGTGCTAATGGTGGTTTTTTTATACATGAATGGCTTGGGTATTACCGCAGGTTACCATCGTTTATGGGCGCATAAAGCCTATGAAGCGCATTGGTCTGTTCAAATTATTTTGATGTTATGGGGAACGGCCGCCATTCAAAATAGTATTTTAAATTGGGCTTCTGGACATCGAACGCATCATCGTTTTGTAGACGATGTCGACAAAGACCCCTACTCGGCTAAACGTGGTTTTTGGTTTTCACATATTGGTTGGATGTTACGCGATTATCCGTCTGGCACACCCGACTATAGCAATGCGCCTGATTTATTAAAAAACAAAGTGGTGATGTTTCAACATAAGCATTATTTAGCCTTAGTGTTACTGATGAATTTTGCTGTACCGATGTTAATTGGTTATTTAATCAATGACTTTTGGGGTGGCGTATTATTAGTTGGTTTATTACGTTTAGTGCTAAGTCACCATTTTACCTTCTTTATTAATTCACTTGCTCACATGTGGGGTAAACAACCCTACACCGACGAAAACACCGCCCGTGATAACTTTTGGATAGCGTTATTAACCTATGGTGAAGGCTATCATAACTTTCATCATATCTTTCAATATGACTATCGTAATGGTGTTAAGTGGTGGCAATTTGACCCGACCAAATGGCTAATTTTAGCGTTGTCATGGGTCGGTTTAGCCTCTAACCTAAAACGTATTCCTAATTTTACGATTCGTAAAGCCGAATTGTTAATGCAGTTTAAACGTGCTCAACAACAACTCGAACAAAAAAGCAGTAAATTGCCTCATGTGGATATCGAGGCCCTTAAACAACGTATTGCCTTAGAGTACGATGCTTTTGTCGCAACCATGAATGAATGGGGCAAATTAAAAGAAGAATGGTATGCCGAGAAAAAACAAGCGGTAATGCAAAAGTGGGAAGATGCCAGTTTTAAAACTCGTTTTAACGAGATGGAATACCGCTTAAAAATGCAAAACAAACGGATGCAATTATTGATGCAACAAATGATGTTGCCGCAAGTAACTACAAGTTAATCTGTTTGATGCGATAAGAAAGAGCTTTTTTAGGCTCTTTTTTATTGCGTATTAAATCAAGAACAAACAATAAATAATGATGGGCTTTCTCACAACAAGGCTTCGACTCAGCCAACGTAAAATCGTTCCCTGAGCGAAAGGCAATTTACTCTTTAATAAATACTGCTATTTTATCTAAAGCCTGACTTGAAGTATCTAACACTTGATTAAACATCTGAAAGTTATGCCACATACCCTCAAAAACNNACCAATATCTTTGGCAATCCTGTTAAATCGGCAAACAGAGGCGAGACACGCGCATCATTAGCGGCTATGTCACCCCGAAAACCATCCGCACCACGCTGCAAGGCATAAGCCCTAACCATTGGGTCACGGTGTTTATACTTCGTCACCGACGGCGCACTTAAGGTTAAATCAACAAACGGTGAAATCATAAACAAGCCCGCAGGTAAAGCTACGCCTTTATCCCTGAGCCGAATAGCCAAATTTAAAATGTGGGCGCAACCGCCTGAGTCGCCCCCTAAAATAATATTTTGGGGTAAATAGCCCAAGGCTAATAACGCCTGATAAGCAGCCAAACCATCATCTAAAGCCGCAGGATACCGATGCTCGGGTGCTAAACGATAATCCAGCATATACACACTTGCACCGCTACGCGCACTTAGCTCACTGGCCATTGCGCGATGAGTCGCTGCCGAACCTGCAAAAAATGCCCCACCATGAAAGTGTAAAATGACTTTTTTGGCATCGGCATTAAGATGCAAAAACTCGCAAGACACACCACCTAAAGTGGTTTTTTTGATGCTTACACGGTTATCGGCTTGAAATAATTTTGCCCCAAACTCCATGCCTGTACGCGCAAAAGAAATAGGAATAGGTAAAGCACTAGGTAATTTAAACGCCACGCGCAAACTGGCTTTTACGACTTTTTTGGCAATCGCTTCTTTAAGGCTCATAACAATAATCTCTAACGTAAAGGCTGTGGACTGGCTTTAGCCACCACCCATTGCGAGACACTATTAAAATAATGGGCTACCGCAAATGGCAAAGGATAAATCACACGCGCTTTATTGTGTAAATAGGCGTTGATAATTTGTTGAGCGATGATNNGTTTGACTTGGCTACGCGCATGAGCTTCTAAACCCGAATGAACAGGGCCGGGATACACCGTCACCACATGAATACCGCGTTGCGATAACTCGTTATGGGCGATTTCGGAAGCCATCGCTAAACCTGCTTTTGCACCACTGTAATAGGCACAACCTGCAATCGGTACACGCCCTGCCATGCTGGCAATATTGATAATACAGCCNNGTGCCTTGAAAACTAATAATATCCATAATACCCGCACAGTTAATTAAAATATCGACTGCGCCGTACTTGGCAATTACTTGTTGCCAACCTTCGGCTAAAGATTCGGGTTGAAATAAATCCCACAACCCATAGTCAGCTTTTGCACCTAATACGCGCACTTTTTCGATTAAAGCCGCTTCGTTAATATCGACCAAGGTAAAATGTGCATGAGGAAATTGTTGAGCAAATGCTTGCGTTAGTGCTGAGCCAATGGCACCTGCTGCGCCCGTAATTAAAATATGTTGAGGTGTTTTCATACTGTCTCTCCTGTGGTCACAATATATTCATTCATATTAAAGATACTGTTGCTTGTCTGTGGTGATGCGCCATAATTTTGCTTGCTNNGCAAAAACACGACTCCAACTAGGGTTTGGTGCAAAGGAGTAAGAATACAAGGCCGATGGCACATCACAGGCACAACTCTGGTAAGTATTTTCGCGCCATACTCCACCTAACTCATTGGATTTTTCTAAGACGATAAAATCAGTAATGCCTGCTTCGCGTAATTTGATTGCCGCGCCCAAACCTGCAAAACCACTCCCAATAACAATCACTTGCCACACTTTAGACTTTGCATTTGGCATCTTTGTTTTTGCCACCGACGCTATATTTTCTTCAATAACGCTCATGTCTTTGCTCTCCATCAAGACAAACAAAATACAGTACGGACGTACAATTCAACATCGGAATACATTGTCATTATTTGAATTTTATGTCAATTACTAATTTTATTGTGTATTATTTAAAAATAAGTTTTTAAAAAGATCGTATAAACCTCTATGAACGATACAACTTCTCTTTCTCGTGCCGAGCGTAACCGCTTACAACTCCGTGCAGATATTATTCAGGCGGCGTTTATTGAGTTTTCTGAGCGTGGTTATCATCAAACCGCGATTGCGGATATTGCTAAACGCTTAGGCATTGGTCATGGCACGTTTTATCGTCATTTTGAAAATAAACGCGACATTCTTGAACACGTCATTGATGATGTGACCCAAAAAATCACCGCCGCTTTAGTGGCCGAAAATGCACCCACAGCGGTTAATTCATTGGCAGAATATCGGGTACAGTGTGCGCGTATTGGTCAAGGTTTGGCACAAATTTTTGCCGAAAATCCTGCAATGGCACGTTTGGTGTTGTTAGAAGCCACGTCTATTGATAAAGAAATGACACAACGATTAATGAACTTACTGGATTGGGGTGGTCAATTGGTGGCTGCGTATATGGCGCATGGCGTACGGCAAGGATTTTTTAGAGCTGATTTAGATGTGATATCGACGGGTCATGCGGTAGTTGGCATGATTTTGATTAGTGCCTTGCGTTTTTTAACCAATCCGAGTGATTTAAGCGAACAAAAACGCTTTGCTGAAGCGATTCAACGAGTATTGATTGATGGGATTGCGCCGCGTTAGTTTATTTAACCACTATTTGCTCCAGCACGCTTTGCTGCTGCCTGCCGCAGGCCTCCCTTTTGTTACGACAAAAGTAAGCAAAACCAT
>DDBM01000167.1 GCA_002333125.1 Moraxellaceae bacterium UBA2032
CCTTAAACTCGTCGGGGCTGATGTCGGCATCTAAAATAAGTATATTACCAACGACTAATAATGCTTTGACTTGTTCGTAAAGCTCACCAAAAACACTGGCTTCGATACGTCCACTTCTATCATCTAATAATAAAATAGCACGAGTGCCGCGTGGCCCTTTAAAAAGTCGCACATCCATAATCAAACCAGTAATGGTAATACTTTGGCCGCGTCGTGTGGGTTGTAAATCGCAAATTTTACCGCTTCGCTAAGAGTAGCCACGATGGAGGCACGATGCACACCACTCATTTTATCCATTGCACCTGAGCGAATTAAGGCATCAAGGGTGCGTTTGTTGGCTTTTTTTAAATCAATACGTCGGCAAAAATCAAAAATATCTTTAAACTCACCACTCTGACGCGCCTCAATAATCGATTCAATAGGCCCTTCGCCTACGCCTTTAATTGCGCCCAAACCATACACAATGGTTTCGTTTAATGGCACAAATTTGTATTGCGAATGATTAACGTCAGGCGACACCAAAGGAATGGCCATGTTGCGACATTCTTCAATAAAGGTGACCACATTGTCGGTGTTGTGCATCTCGGCAGAGAGTACCGCCGCCATAAATTCGGCAGGATAATGCTGTTTTAACCATGCCGTTTGATACGACACCAAAGCATAGGCGGCAGAGTGAGATTTGTTAAAACCATAACCCGCAAACTTCTCCATTAAATCAAAAATATGGCCAGCGAGGTCGGCATCTATGCCTTGCTCTTTTGCCCCTGCCATAAATTTATCCCGTTCCTTGGCCATTTCTTC
This sequence comes from Moraxellaceae bacterium UBA2032, assembly GCA_002333125.1. Taxonomy (GTDB): domain Bacteria; phylum Pseudomonadota; class Gammaproteobacteria; order Pseudomonadales; family Moraxellaceae; genus Agitococcus. The sequence goes on from DDBM01000167.1 coordinate 802, forward strand.
GGGTTTCTTTTTGCCCATCGCCCGACGCAACATATCCGCGCCACCAAGCGAATAACCTGCCATTTCTTGGCCAATTTGCATCACTTGTTCTTGATANNGGATAGGCAACTTTGGCGCGGCCATGTTTACGATTACAAAAATCATCCACCATGCCCGACTCTAAGGGGCCGGGTCTATATAAAGCCACTAAGGCAATAATGTCTTCAAAACACGAAGGCTTCAGCTTTTTGAGCAACTCCTTCATACCACGCGATTCTAACTGAAACACCGCCGTGGTTTTGCCATCTTGCAATAATTGATAAGTTGCACGGTCATCTAAAGGAATCTTAGTTAAATCAAGCGGCTCTTGTCCTAATGCTTTGCGTTTGGCATTAATATTAACCAATGCCCAATCGATAATGGTTAAGGTACGCAAGCCCAAAAAGTCAAACTTAACTAAACCAACGGCCTCTACATCGTCTTTATCAAGCTGACTGACCCATTTNNCCTGCGTGTTTGCCTACACCACGGGTAATGCCCTCGAGTTTGAGTGCCATATCCCAAATTTCGTTGGCATCTTCAAAGTCACGTTCGGCAGGGTTGCTTAACAAATCATTGAGTTGCGCCTCGCCTTTACGCGCTTCTTCTAAAGAGATACCCGGTGTTTTGGGGATGAGTTTAGAGATTCTGTCGGCTAGGCCATAAGATTTACTTTGTACCCGCGCCACATCNNACCGCTTTAGCCGCCATCGTGCCAAAGGTAATAATTTGCGACACCGCTTCGCGGCCATAGTGATTTGCCACATACTCAATCACACGGTCACGACCTTCCATACAAAAGTCGATATCAAAGTCGGGCATTGACACCCGTTCTGGATTAAGAAAACGCTCAAACAGTAAATCGTAACGNNGAGCCACGACCCGGCCCTACAGGAACACCGTTATTTTTTGCCCATGCAATAAAATCCATCACAATCAAAAAGTAACCCGCAAAACCCATTTGATTGATAATTTTTAATTCAAAATCTAAACGCTCATGGTAAGTTTTATATTGCTCGTTATATTCAGGCGCGTTTTTATCGAGTAATTGTGTGAGTCGCTCCTCTAAACCCTCACGCGACACTTGCACAAAAAACTCATCCATCGTCATCCCTGCGGGAATCGGATAATTGGGCAAAAAGCTTTTACCTAACTGAATACCGACAGAACAACGCTTGGCAATTTCTAGCGTGTTTTCAATCGCTTCGGGAATATCACTAAACAACTCAGCCATTTGCTCAGGCGTTTTAAGATACTGCTCAGCACTGTACTCACGCGGCCGTCTAGGGTCTCCTAACACATATCCCTGAGAGACACAGACCCGCACTTCGTGGGCTTCAAAATCATTGGGGCTTAAAAAACGCACATCATTGGTGGCTACGACAGGGCAATCACATTGCGTGGCTAAATCGATAGCTGCATGAACAAAGGCCTCATCACCTGCACGACTGGTTCGTTGTAATTCTAAATATAAACGATTAGGAAAATCTTGGAGCCATTGTTGCAAGGCTGGTACGGCTAAGGTGCTGTCTGCGCCTAATAATAACGCACCCAATTGACTGTGTTTGCCTAATAATACAATCAAACCTTCGTTGTATTGGCTTAACCATGCCCGTTGTACGGTGGCTTTGCCTAACTCTTGACCTTGAATAAAGCTTTGGGAAATAATATTGATTAAATTAAAATAACCCTTTTCGTTCATGGCAAAAACCGTGACGATATAACAACTACCACCTTCTTCGGCAACTCTTAAATCTGCCCCAAAAATAGGTTTTACGCCTTTGCCTTGTGCTGCTTTATAAAATTTGACTAAGCCGTATAAATTACCCAAATCGGTAAGGGCTAAGGCAGGCATTTTATGCTTTTGACACTGCTTAACGGCATCACCCACACGCACCAGCGAATCAATTAGCGAAAACTCACTATGTAGGCGTAAGTGAACAAAACTCATGGGCAAACCTCAATACGGACTGTCTTTTTTTGGAGGCTGATGATAGCATTTTCACACTCAAGCGGTAACGGCTTAATTGGAACATATCACTCAACAATACGCGCTAAACTTTCATTTTGATGACTATTTTTAACAAAATTCAAAATAACTCACACTTTTGCAAAAATTTCCTATATAATTCGCCCCGCGCAAAAAGCGCAATTGAGCCTCGCCTCCAATCTAAGATTATCTTATCTGTTGGGCTTATCCCTAGCCCCCACGCACAGCGCGTTGAGTACTTATCAACGGCATTGATTGATTGGCGCGAAGCCTTAGCGGCTAAACCATCTTAGGACTTTTGTTAATAGAGTTATAGCTTAACTCTTTGTGTACTTTTATCGCCAAATTTAGGTGCTAATCCACACTCAAAACAAACCACTCCTAGCTTATTAGCCTTTTACCCGAAAAATCGGGTTATCTCTCGTTATAGAAGTTATTAACATGACCAATGCTCATGATGTATTGCCTTTGTCCACGTCTGCCCCTGCTAACTCAGAAATTGTTATTGAAAATGAATTTGCTGCGCTCGGCTTGCACCCTTCTTTAGTAAAAGCCCTTGACGATTTAAATTATAAAAAAGCAACACCTGTACAAGCACAAGCAATTCCTGCCTTTTTAGCAGGTCGTGATTTATTAGTATCGAGCCAAACGGGCTCTGGTAAAACAGCAGCGTTTATGTTGCCTGCTTTACAATTAATTTCGCAAAAACCTTTACCCGAAGTTGACGATACGCCTCGTGTTAAAGGCCGTCGTCCACGTCCTGCCCCTGCTCGTCCACATTTAGTTGTATTAACACCTACGCGTGAATTAGCACAACAAGTGACTGCGGCAACCACACAGTTTGATAAATACTTACGCCGTACTATTTGCGGTAGCATCGTGGGCGGTATGCCGTATCCACGCCAGCTCGAAATGTTGGCTAAACAACCCGATATTTTGGTGGCTACACCTGGTCGTTTATTAGACCACATGAATTCTGGCCGTATTGATTTAAGCCAATTATCGATGTTGGTATTTGACGAAGCTGACCGTATGTTAGATATGGGCTTTTCTGATGATATCGACGCGATTGTAGGCCAAACGCCTAGCACACGCCAAACATTGATGTTTTCGGCAACCTTAGATGGCCGTACAGGTGTGTTAGCGGCTGATATGTTACGTGACCCTGTTCGTGTTGCCATTGCTCAACAGCAAATGGATTACAAACGTATCGAACAACGTGTGCACTTTGTAGATGATACCTCACATAAAGAGCGTGTATTAGAGCATTTGTTGACTAATGAAGAATTACAACAAATGATTATCTTTACCGCCACTAAAGCCGAAGCTGATTATTTAGCCGATGACTTATGTGAAAAAGGTTACTCTGCGAGTGCTTTGCATGGCGACATGAAACAAACCATGCGTAACCGTACTTTACAAGGTTTACGTCGCGGCGAAATTAAAATTTTAGTCGCTACCGATGTAGCTGCACGTGGTATTGACGTACCAAACATTTCGCACGTTGTTAACTACGGCTTGCCTAAACACGGCGAAGATTATATTCACCGTATTGGCCGTACAGGTCGTGCAGGTCGTAGCGGTACAGCAATTAACTTAGTACAACACGGTGACCGTTTTAAATGGCAACGTATTGAACGTTTATTACCTGTACGTGTAGAAGTATCCGAAATTGCAGGTTTAGAGCCACAACGCGCCCCTAAAGGCCGTGATGGTAGCGGTCGCGCACCAGCTAATAAAGACCGTTGGAGCAATGATCGTAAAGATCGTAACCGCTCACCTGCTCCACGTCGTGATAGCCGTGTTGATGACCGTGCTTTTCGCCCTGATGACCGTGCCACTGCACCGCGTCAAGATGACCGTCGTAGCTTTAACGATGCGCCACGTTTTGACCAACAACGTCCTGCACGCACTGATAGCGCACCTGCACAACGCGAGTTTAATCGTGATGCACCGCGCCGCGATTTTAATCGTGATGCTGCACCACGCACTCAACAACCACGTCGTTTTGAAGATGCGCCGTATAGCTTTGATGCTGACCGTTCACGTCGTGCCGCGCCTGCGCGCACTAGCAGCCGTGATGACGCAGCACGTGACTTTAATGCGCGTGAGTTTCCTGCACGTGATTTAATTCGTGATGCACAACCACGCACACCGCGTGCTGATGACCGTTATGCAGCAGCAGGTGCAGGCCGTGATAAGCCACGTCGTCAAGGTGCTGATTTTCAAGGTGAGCGTCCACGTCGTGGCGCACAAGAATGGACACGTCGTTAATTAATTAACGCAATTGCTAAACGAGTGTGATGTGTCACACTCCTAAATGGCTGTAAATGCTGCTATAGTCGAGTTTTAATTAGCTCGGTTTTAAGCGGTATTTATGGCCATTTTTTCTTCCACTTCGTATCAAATGTTATTACTGGTCAGTTTGCTGCTTGTGATTGCGTTGATTATTTTTAGAAAACAACTCCATTTATCCGCAACCAAAGTCAACTCTGCCACGCTCTCTTCCCCTGCATTATTTGAAAGTTTAACCGCCTGTACAGGCTTTAACTCCGATGTAGTATTACACGTAGCTGCTAGCATAGCCAAATCAAGCGAGCATCGTTTAGCCCAAGCTATTGTAAATGAAGCCAAAAAACGCCCAATTCCGATGAATGCCGTGAGTGAATTTAAACATCTTGCAGGGTATGGCTTAACATGTGTGGTTGATGGTCGTATTATTGCCTTAGGTAGCCATGCTTTAATGCAAGAATTAGGTATAAAAACCCAAATTAATCATGCACAAATTAGCCAAAACTTGCCGCAACATAGTGTGATTTTATATGTGAGTGTGAATAGTTATTTGGCGGGGATTATTACGGTACATGATATGGTAAGTGTGTCTTTTTGAATGAAACGCATTTAGCAAATTAGGGTTTCGACTCCGCTCAGCCACCACAAACTCACTCAACCACCACCACGAAACACCGCTCAGCTAACATAAAAATGTTCCCTGAGCGGAGTCGAAGGGATACGTTAAATCACCATTGAAGAATTTTTCTCGCGCCACGTTTTGGGTGTTGCACCCGTCCAACGCTTAAAGGCATGATTAAATGCGCTTTGTTCGGCATAGCCCAACAACAAAGCAATTTCGCTTAACGAGGTGTTAGCTTTGCTCAAATATCGCTTGGCTAATTGTAAACGCGCATCATCTAACAAAATTTGAAACTTTAAACCACGCTCATCTAAACGGCGTTGTAAGGTACGCGGCGAACAGTGCATCCGCATCGCAACAATATCTAAATTAGGTGTTGCCGCATGAATCGCCGCATGAATCGCTTGACGCAAGGCATCAACAAACGCATCGTTTGCGGGTAATTGTTGTAATAAACTTTCGGCCTGACGATCTAAAATATCGCGTAATACGGGGTCGGGTTTGGCAACAGGTTTAGCCAACCACATAGCAGGAAATGCCATTGTGGTCATATTGGATTCAAACTTAACAGGACATCTAAAAAAGTCTTCGTAAGGTTTAACATTGCTTGGTGTAGGATTGATAAAGCTCATCCACACAGGCGAAAAATCGGGCGAAATCAAATAACGCACATAACTCACCAACACCGACTGCGCGGTTTGGTCGGCAAACTCACCCGTGACTCCTAGCTCTGCACCCCATTGTAATAAAATCAAGTCGCCATCAAAATTGATTTTCATGTCGTTAACGGCATGCACTAAATCTTCAAAACGTTGCAAACGTAATAAGGCTTCGCCTAAGGTATTACACGAATAAGACACATAACCTAATACACCCAAATGACGCGGTGTAATACGACTGCCTACCTCTAAACCAAAAAATGGGTCTTGAGTTATTTGATAGGTGCGCTCTAACATCACGCGCCATTCATCAAACGAAATACGAATACGCTCATCTAACTCTGGACAAGGACGCTGCAAAACCTGTTCTGCATGATGGCCTTTTTCATTGAGCCATTCAAATAACAAGCGCACATAAGTTCCCGAAATATGGCCTTGCATAATATGTCTCTCTTTTATGAGTTTTTTAGTATTTTACTTAGTGTAATACAAGCTAAGCGTTTGGTAAAAGTTTAACGTTTACCCATTGCGCGACGTGTACCATGTGGTGGCCGATTGGGTCGTTGGCTAAAATTCGCTTTATTAGGCTGAGGATAATTTACAGCTTCTTTTTTAGCGCGTAAAGATTCTGCTAGTAATTCTGATAAGGTGAGTGTTTTAGTTTCACTCGGTATAGCGACGCTATTTTCTGAGGATGTAGTCATGAGGTTCTACTTCATACAATCTAATGTGTTTTTTGATTATACCCGACAAATTTAAGCTATGTTGACGTTTTGTTTTAGTCATCACTTTCGGGTGGCTCAGTTAAAGCCGAACTTGGCTCTTGAATAAAATATCCCTGAAACCAGCGCACGCCTTTTGCCCATAGGCCAGACACACTTCTGGCACTCTCAATACCGCTAGCGACAATTAAAGAATTTTCGGCTTGGGTCATTTCCATTAAAGTTTTGTCTTCATGAGCATAACTTTCACCTTCTAAGCGGCGCGTCAGGCTTTCTTCAAGACGTACAAATAAGGGTTTTATTTGTTTTAAGATAGTTAATGAATTAGCGGAAGCTCCATAATTTGTAATCATGATTCCACCACCTGCATTGCGTAAGCCATGATTAAGTTTGTTGACCATATCACGATGGGTAATTGCCGCCGACTCAGAAATCGCAATCACTAGACGTTGTTTAGCACTACGCATTGGGTGTTCGATAAGCGTAGATAACACTGTTTCTAAATACACCGCACTATTTAAACTCAATGTACTGGCATGAATAATTAAGCTTTGTGCTTCATTAATATCTACTTGTACCGTTAAAATATAATGGGCTTTACGAAACACCCACGCATCTAACTCTGGCAACCATCCTCTTTTTTCTAAGGCACTTAAAAACTTTCCCGCAGGTAATAAATTACCGTCATTATCGGTAATACGTGCTAAGACAGCACTCACGGGGTCACCTTCAGCGGCGATGGTTACAATCGGTTGAAAGACAATGCGTAAGCGTGACACAGGAAGATGCTCTGTGGTTGCAACTGCTTCTGGTGTGCCAACAAAACCTTCAAGTGCTGTCCCTGCATCCGTTTCAAGTGCCAAATTAAGCATTTGTTCAGCCTGAGACAAAATCACTGAGGCTGCCGTTTGTGCATTACGTAAATGTAGGGTTGCGGCACACAGGCTACTTTCGACCTCTATTTGATTAATATGATAGGGCTTGGTAGATAGTTTTTTTAGTAAGTCGGCAACATAGCTTTTATGTCCTGATGGAATATCTCTTGGTAGTAAAATACCCACAACATTTTCACCTAACATCGACCATGTTGGAATATGAGCCATCGACAAACGGCTAATTAGCTGCTCATGTATGGCAGCTAAACCTAAGGCACCATGCTGCTCTAACACTTTTGGCACAGCAACCAAACCAATTAACACTAATGCGGACTGAACCGAACCCTCATCGGCTTCATCAATAATACGTTCAAATTCATTAAAGAAAAAATAGCGCGATAAACCTGCATTTTCTTTAGGAGCTTGTTTAGTCACCCAGTTAATCTGATTTTGTAAACGCTTACCGAGCCGTGCGCGTGCCATCACTGCATTAATCAGGGCATCATGTTCAATCGGCTTGATTAAATAATCATCTGCACCTACCGCCATTGCATCGCGCCGCGTATGTTCGGTGTTATCTGATGTTAAAAAAATAATAGGTAATTGTGCGGTATTAATATCTTGACGTAGCATAGCAGCGAGTTCTATACCATTACATTCAGGCATTTGAACGTCTAAAAGAATGACATCGGGCTGAAATTCGCGTACTTGTAACCAACTTTGACTGACTGAAGACACCGCTTGAGCCGTGATGTTTGATTGCTGTAGCCATTCTACAAGCTGCGCGGCGAGTATTTTATCGTCATCAATCACCAAACAACGCCAATTATCGCGGCTTGAACGTGCTATTAATTGTGTTACTGTATCAATTAAATGAGCATCATTAATGGGCTTAACCAAATATGCATCAGCACCTGCTCTGGTTGCTTTAAGCCTAGAACTAAAATCGGCATGACCACTAATAACGGCAACAGGTGTGCGCTCTCCTGTTTCACCACGTAAATCGGCAATTACTTCAAACGCAGGCCATCGCTGATTAGGAAACATCAAGTCTAACAAAACAAGTGCTGGTGGCTCTTCTTGTAATAAAGAAATTGCTTTAGATGGTTCTGTAAAAGCTTGTACTCGAAAACCCTCACTTTCGAGCACAATAGCAATCCGCTCTAGTAATAATTCGTCATCATCGATAACAACAATTAAATCTTTTTTACGCTGTGGGCGTGTGGTGAGTACAGGTAACTCGCTTGGCTCTTCCGTATTTGCTAAGGCTTTTTTTAATATACACAATAAATCACTGACGTGACGCTCTAATATAATTAGTTTTTCTGGGGCAACGGTCTCTTGACCATCAAGCACTTCACCTAAAAACACATCAAGCGTCGCTGCTGTTAGGCTAATCTCTGGAAAGCCAAATGTACCACCCGAACCTGCTAAGCGATGTACTAATGATTGCAAGTCTTGTGCTACGGTTTCACTCCAAACGGTGTGACGTAGTTTTTTCCAATAATCATCTATTTTTATGACATTATCAGGCAGTGACGCAATAAAACTGCGCTGTACTTTACGAATACGCTCTTCAAGTTTAGGGTTAACATTTTCCATAAAAAATCTCTTTAACAACAATTATTTTAACACTTAGGTTTTGTATATTTTGCTTTAGGGTAGATATTGGCTGACTTGATTTCGACCTCTTTTTTTAGAGAGGTATAATGCATTATCGGCCTCTTTAAAAATACTATCTACCGAAGCCCCTTGTGTAAAACCCGCGACACCACAACTAAAGGTACAACTAAATGCCTCTTGATTAGCAAAGTGGCGTAATTTGGTAAACTCAGCTCTTAATTCATCTAACACCTGAACAGCTATTTGGGGTGAGGTGTCGGTCATAATCACCCCAAATTCATCTCCACCCAATCGACCTACCACATCGGTACGCCGTAAGCGTTTTTTTAATAATCGTGCCAAGCTTTTGATGACTGCATCACCTACAGGATGTCCATAACCATCATTAATTTGCTTAAATTTATCAATATCTAATACCGCAATACTCAAAGAAAAATTACCACGCTGAATACGCCCAATTTCAAACTCTAATTGCAAATGAAAAGCAATTTGATTTAACAAACCTGTCATGCGGTCTTGGCGAGTCAACTCTCGTAAAGCTCTAAAACGGGTAATACGCATCGAAATTGCTTTAATTAACACGGCATCTTCAATCGGTTTATGTAAAAAATCATCTGCTCCCGATTGCATCGCCATCAGTTGAATATGCTCTTGGCCTTCGCTAGATAAAAATACAATAGATAAATCGGTAAATTTATTATCTTGACGAATAATTTTAGCGACTTCAATGCCATTACAATGACTCAAATACAAATCGAGCAACACTAAATCAGGCGAAAAATCATCTAAAGTTGATAACAACAAAGCAGGGTCTTCTAAGGCAACAACATTCATGCCTGCGGCTTCTAAAACAGTTTGATAATGCTGACATAAGTAGGGGTCATCTTCGACAATTAATACTTGACAAGGCTTTTCATCTTGTGTCTTGGTTAAATTATCTAGGGTTTCGTTAAGCAAACTAAAATCTAAAGGCTTGACCAAATACGCATCTGCACCTGCTTTTACGGCACTTAAGCGACTGTTCCAATCCCAACTAGAGGAAACAACAATCGTGGGAGCAATATAATCACTGTGTTCAATACGAATTTGTTGAATTAATTCTGTACCCGCCAACAAGCCATCAGGCAAGCTAATATCTACAATAACGGCGGTTGGTTTTTGGGTGCATAATTCTATTTTTGCTTCTTTTGCGGTATAAAAAACTTTACTTTGCCAACCATAAATAGCGAGTTGTGCCGCCATTTCTTGTGCTAACAACCTATCATCTTCAATAATCACCAAATATTGTTGCTCGGCAATCTGAGGCATAACAACTACTTCTTGGATTTGAGCTGGCGGGATATATTCCGTCGCAGACTGCTCCATATTCTTAATTAATTGCGCTAAGTGATTTAGCTCTTATTGAGATAATACGCGCGGCTTCTGCACCAAAGCCACCAACTCATTTTCCAATAAATGGGCTTGAATACTTAAATTAGCATAACCAAAAGTACCTGCCGAACCTGCAATGTTATGTACCAAATAGTGCATTTTTTGCCATGTATTGTCATTGGCAAGCCCTTCACAAACGGCTAAAAAGCCAGCAGATATAACGGCCAGTTGCTCGGATAAGCTTTGGCTATAACTTAACTGTAATTCTGTTAATTTACTGGTTTTTTTCTCAGTCATTACCCACTCCAATACTGCGGATTGTATCTGCAAGGGTCATGGGGTCAAAGGGTTTAGCAATCACCTTTTTTGCACCTAACTGTGTTAACTGAGCCACTTCTTGAGGCTGTACTTTGGCGGTCATAAATGCAAAAGTAGTATTGGCCAAGGCGGGCATAATTTGCATCTGTTTGAGGGTGGTAGGCCCATCCATGTTAGGCATCATCACATCAAGCAACACAATATGTGGCTGATAAGCCTCTACCATTGCTAAGGCCTCTACGCCCGATGCACATATTTTGACTTCTAAATCTGGCTCATCTTCTAAGGCAAACTCTACAATCATACGAATATCTGCATCATCATCCACATATAAAAGCCGTTGTGTGTTGCTCATGTTGACTCCTTGTTATTGTGCAATAAGCTTTTTAATTGTTTTTAATAAACGCTCATTACTGGTTTTTGATTTAGTTAAAGCCGCCGCCACTTGTGATGACAACACATGATTACTTTCTTGTCCCGAAAACACTAATACCTGTGTATCTAATGCAACATAAGGTAGCAGCTCTAAGCCTGAGCCATCAGGCAAGCCTATATCAAGTAAAATCAAATCAAAATGCTCGTGAGCGAGTCTTTCTTTGGCCTGTGCCAATGATGTGGCATAACTGTAACTCGCAATCCCTTCTAGTAACATTTCGGTGACTTGAATAATGTCTACCTCATCTTCTACATGCAGTATAGACGGATGATGACTATGATGCCTTAAGGCATGATGTAAGGCATTACTTAGCTTGTTACGGTCTATTGGTTTTTGCAACCAATCAACCACTGCTAGTGCCTCTCCCGACCAATCTTTACAGCTAGAAGATGATGCTGAGCTAACAATAATAATAGGCAATTCGGCAAATTTCTCTTGCTGACGTAGTTCATATAATAAATCCATACCATTCATATCAGGTAAGGTTAAATCTAATAACATGCCACAATAAGCATACTGTGCGAGTTTTTGTTTGGCTTCTAAACCAGTACCTGCAATATCGGCCTCTAAGCCTTCTTCTTGTAAAAGATTGGCCAGCATATAGGCAACACTCGGGCTATCCTCGCAAATCAATAAACGTGGACGTTTAAAGTCGGTATTTTGTAAAGCCGCTGCCTGACGATACATAGGCAAAGTAAAGAAAAATTCTGTACCGCCACCCTCTTCACTAAAAAAATTAACCTCGCCACGATGTCGCTCCACAATCGCTTTAGCAATACTTAAACCCAAGCCTGTTCCGCCTTTTTCTCGGGTATCTGAGCTATCGGCTTGGGCAAAACGCTGAAACATCTTTTGTTTAAAGTCTTCTGGAATACCTTGTCCATAATCACGCACGCCAATACGCCAATAACCTGCTTGAGCTTGAATACTAATATCTACCGTACCTTCGGCTGGAGAGTATTTAATGGCGTTAGAAATCAGATTCGCAAAAACTTGCAACAATCTATTATCATCACCAAGCACAAAAGCTGCATCGGGAGGAGCTAATAATTGCAAGTTGACGTGGTGCAGCGTGGCATAACCTTCATTGGCCGAAATAGCTTGATGAGTCAACTTAATCACATCAAGCAACTCAAACTCAAAATCTAATTTACCTGAAGATATTTTTTCTAAATCTAAAATATCATTAATGAGTAACGATAAGCGTTCACTATTTCGATTCGCGGTTTCTAACAGCATTTTCATTTTAGGCGGCAACGTATCGCCTAACTTACCAAGTAATAAACCTAATGCTCCTCTAATAGACGTTAAAGGAGTTCTTAATTCATGGCTAACCGTTGAANNAATAAACTCACTCTTGAGACGCTCCATTTCTTTACGTTCGCTAGTATCTCGAATAATTGCGGTAAACATCGAACGGTTATTTAGGCGCATTGGGCTTGTGACTAACTCTATAAAAAACAGCGTGTCATTTTGATGTTTGCCTTGCATTTCTTTGGTTACGTTAACTTCGGAGTCATAATGCTGCAAATAATGACTATATATTTGTGCGGAGTCTTTGGTCATTAATAAACTAATTGACTTACCCACCATGTCCATTTTTTTATAACCAAACAACGCTTCTGTGGCAGGATTCACATCATTAATAATGCCGCGCTCGTCTAAAATCACAATGCCGTCAACAATACTTTCAAATAAAATTTGGTGGCGTGCTTTTTCTACACTTAAATCTTTTTCTATATCATATAAAAAATTTAACTGTAGCTGTTGCTCGACCACACTCGCAAGGTCGCGTAACAAGCCTTGTTGTTCTATAGATAACTCTCTAGGTTTGGTATCAATAATACATAAGGTGCCAATACGATGGTGGCCATTGATTGTGAGTGGCACACCCGCATAAAAGCGAATATTTGGTGCATCTGTCACTAAGGGATTATCGGCAAAACGTGGGTCTTCTAAGGTATTAGGTATATAAAAAATATCTTTACTTAAAATGGCATGACCACAAAAAGAAATATCACGCCCTGTTTGAGCCGCAGAAAGCCCAATACACGACTTAAACCACTGACGATCTGTATCAACCAAGCTAACCAAAGCAATAGGAACATGAAATAACTCATGAGCCACGCGCACTAAGCGGTCAAAACGCTCTTCGGGCGGGGTATCTAGCACTTTTAAAGCATGAAGGGTGTAGAGTCGCTCAATTTCGTCTGCTGGTAAATTGGGGCTTTGCATAGTATCTCCATGTAACACTTATTTATTAGAATTTATTGAGCTTTTGATTACTATTACACGCAAAACGCCCCTACAGTGTTTTAACTTGAAAACCATGAGCAAGCAATAGGCAAGGCTATCTGAGTTAGTATAATTGACCATCGCACACAAGTTGCCCATTTATAAATATCATTTTTTATATCTGCAAAACTATTTATACATATCAGAAATACTGCTATATTGCCGAAAAATAGCACCTCACCCTAACATTGCTTTTATGGACTATTGCAAGGATGCAGTAACTGATGCCTATGAAACTCAAAAAAACCTCTCAATTAAGTCGAGACATTTCGCTTATTTTACTGATTAAATGCTGCCTATTATGGATTCTTTGGCACTACTCATTTTCTAACCCTGTCGCTCAACACATGAAAGTTGACGACGACCGTATTCAAAAACAATTTTTATCTCCATCTCTCCCACCTTCTTCCTCTCCTTAGGAGTTTTACCATGAATGAAGTGGTTGAACTGTCACGAATGCAATTCGGGGCAACTGCTCTTTTTCACTTTCTTTTTGTACCCTTAACTTTAGGTTTATCTTGGATTTTGTTTATTTGTGAAGCGACTTACGTAATGACGGGTCAGCAAATTTACAAAGATATGACCAAGTTTTGGGGTAAATTATTTGGCATCAACTTTGCGATGGGTGTAACTACAGGTTTAACGCTCGAATTTCAATTTGGCACTAACTGGGCGTATTACTCGCATTATGTCGGTGATATTTTTGGTGTGCCGTTAGCCATCGAAGGCTTGATGGCGTTCTTTTTAGAATCCACGTTTGTTGGTTTGTTTTTCTTTGGTTGGGATAGACTCTCCAAAGTTCAGCATTTAATGACGACTTTTTTAGTCGCCATTGGCTCAAACTTATCAGCATTATGGATTTTAGTTGCTAATGGTTGGATGCAAAACCCGATTGGGGCTGATTTTAACTACGTCACTATGCGTATGGAACTCAGCAGTATGGTTGATGTCTTTTTTAACCCTGTTGCCCAAGTTAAATTTATTCATACTGTTGCCGCAGGTTACGTCACTGCCTCAATGTTTGTTTTAGGTATTTCGGCTTTATATTTGCTTAGAGCGCGTGATGTCGGTTTTGCTTTACGTTCATTTGCCATCGCCGCTAGTTTTGGCTTGGCTTCTATATTATCGGTGATAATTTTAGGTGATGAGTCAGGCTACACTGTTGGCGAAGTGCAAAAAGTTAAAATTGCCGCGATTGAATCCGAATGGGAAACACAAAAAGCCCCTGCTTCTTTTACCTTATTTGGCATTCCTAACCAAGCCGAAGAACGCACCGATTACGCGGTAAAAATTCCTTATGCCTTAGGTATTATCGCCACACGCTCCTTAGATAAAGAAGTGATTGGTTTAAAAGAACTCAAAATCGAACATGAAGCCAAAATTCGTGACGGCATGATTGCTTATGGGGCTTTATTGCGCTTAAAAGCAGGAGAAAACACCGAAGAAGTACGCACGATTTTTGAAGAACACAAAGCCAATTTGGGTTATGGCTTATTACTCAAAAAATATACCGCAAAGGTGACTGACGCGACTGAAGCACAAATCAAACAAGCCGCTAACGATACTATTCCTAAAGTTGCACCTTTGTTTTGGTCATTTAGAATCATGGTAGGCTTAGGCTTTAGCTTTTTGTTTATTTTTGCGGCTGCTTTTTGGTTTTTATCGACCAAAAATCTTGCACCACAACGCTGGTTATTATGGTTATGTGTGTACGCCATTCCTTTACCGTGGGTCGCAGCGGAAATGGGTTGGATTGTTGCAGAATATGGTCGTCAGCCGTGGACAATTAGCGGTATTTTGCCAACACACCTCTCAATATCACAGTTAGATAAAAGCCAAATTTATTTTAGTATGATTGGTTTATTAGCTATTTATAGCTTCTTATTCGTCATTGAAATGTATTTGATGATTAAGTACATCCGTTTAGGCCCTGCAAGTTTACATACAGGCCGTTATGATGGTGAAGAAAATATCGCTTTAGCCCATCAAGGAGCTGACCATGTTTGACTATGAAACACTTAAATTTGTGTGGTGGTTATTAATTGGTGCATTATTTATTGGCTTTATTGTCATGGATGGTTTTGATTTAGGGGTTGCTGCCCTACTGCCATTTGTAGCAAAAACCGATGATGAACGCCGTGTTGCTTTAAATACGATTGGTGCAACATGGGAAGGCAATCAAGTATGGTTAGTGACTGCAGGTGGCGCACTGTTTGCTGCTTGGCCATTGGTTTATGCTGCCTCTTTTTCGGTGCTATATATCCCCTTAATGTTGGTTTTATTTGCGCTGTTTTTTCGACCTGTTGGCTTTGATTATCGCAGCAAATTAGAAAACCCGAAATGGCGTAATGCATGGGATTATGCTTTGTGTTTTTCGGGTGTATTACCGTCTATTTTATTTGGTGTGGCTGTCGGTAATTTGTTTGTCGGCCTACCCTTTCAATTTAACACCGCGATGCAAGTTAGTTATGGCGGTAGTTTTTTTGATTTATTAAAACCCTTTCCGTTGTTTTGTGGGGTTGTTTCTTTCGCAATGATTATCACTCACGGGGCGACTTACCTACAACTGCGTAGCATCGGCAAAGTGGCAGAACGTGCGCGCATAGTAGCTATTGTAGGCGGCCTAATAACAGCTACTTTATTTACGTTAGGTGGGTTCATTGTTAATCGTATGTCTGGTTTTAGCATTATTGATCAAGGCTTAAGCAATGGGGTATTAACTCCTTCCATGAAACACGTTGTTATGGCTGATGGAGCATGGCTGCACTTTTTATCAGCATACCCTATCCTTTGGTTAGTCCCAATCACAGGCGTTTTTGCCGCGTTATTGAGTAGTTTTGGTTCATGGAAAAATTGGCATTGGGTCGCATTTATTAGCAGTGCTAAAACCTGTGGAGCTATTTTTGCCACAGCGGGTATTGCACTATTTCCCTTCGTATTGCCCTCATCAATTGATGCTAATAGTAGCTTAACGCTTTGGGATGCAACATCTAGCCATTTAACCTTGCAAATTATGTTGGGCGTAGTGGTGGTATTTTTGCCACTTGTTTTACTGTACACCGCTTGGGTCTACCGTGTGATGCGCGGCTCGGTGAGTGTTGAAAATATCAGAGAAAACAGTCATAACTTATATTAGGTTAACGCCAATAGACTCCATGTCATTGCTAAAAGAGGTTTTACTATGTGGTATTTTAGTTGGATGTTAGGTTTGGGTTTAGCACTATGTTTTAGTATTTTAAATGCTATGTATTTAGAATCTAACTACGCTTTTGGTCGCCGCACCAAAGAAGGCTCAAAGCAACGATTTGAAGACTTCAAAAAGAAAGACTAAACATTAAGCCAAATAAAAAAAGCGTACCTAGGTACGCTTTTTTATTATAAAACCAAATTAGTTTTTGGTTTTATCAACGATTTGATTCGCTTTAATCCAAGGCATCATCGCACGTAATTTCTCACCTGTGACTTCGATTGGATGTTCGGCATTTAAACGTCTTTTTGCAGTCATTTCAGGATAGTTGGTCATACCTTCTAAAATGAAACGTTTAGCATATTCGCCCGTTTGAATGTTTTTTAACGCTTGACGCATTGCGGCACGGCTTTCTTCGTTAATGACTTTAGGGCCAGTCACGTATTCGCCATATTCTGCATTATTCGAAATCGAATAATTCATGTTGGCAATGCCGCCTTCGTACATCAAATCAACAATCAATTTTAGTTCGTGCAAACATTCAAAATAAGCCATTTCTGCAGGATAGCCCGCTTCGGTCAAGGTTTCAAAACCCATTTTTACTAATTCAACTGCACCGCCACACAATACCGCTTGCTCACCGAACAAATCAGTTTCGCATTCATCACGGAATGTTGTTTCGATAATACCAGAGCGACCACCGCCAATTGCTGACGCATAGGACAAACAAATTTCTTTGGCTGTGCCTGAGGCATTTTGATGAACTGCGATTAAATCTGGTACACCGCCGCCACGTACAAATTCAGAACGTACTGTATGGCCCGGTGCTTTTGGCGCAATCATCACTACGTCTAAATCTTTTCTTGGCACAACTTGATTAAATAAAACCGCAAAGCCGTGAGCAAACGCTAACACTGCGCCTTTTTTAATGTTGGGTTCGATTTCGTCTTTGTATAATGTCGCTTGAAATTCATCTGGCGTTAAAATCATGACTACGTCAGCACCAGCAACGGCTTCGGCAACTTCTTTAACCACTAAACCTGAGTTTTTTGCTTTAGCTACCGATGTCGAATTAGCGCGTAAACCAACAACAACGTCAACACCAGAATCTTTTAAATTATTGGCGTGAGCATGGCCTTGTGAACCGTAACCAATGATGGCAACTTTTTTGCCACGGATGATGGATAAATCGGCATCTTTATCATAATAAACGTGCATGAGAATTCCTCTATTAAAACTAAGAAAGCCCTGTGCTTTCTAATTGGGGGGTAAACTATTCCCTCCCCCTAAATTAGGGGAGGGTCAGGGTGGGGTTATCAACAACCCTCTCCAGACCTCCCCCTTCAACAAGGGGAAGGAGTCAAATTAAATACTTAAAACCTTTTCGCCACGGGCAATACCCGATACGCCACTACGCACCACTTCTAAAATAGTGGTCTCGGACAAAGCTTCAATAAATGCATCGAGTTTATCCGATGTACCTGCCAACTGAATGACGTAGGTACTCGATGTAACATCAACAATTTGACCACGAAAAATATCGGCAGTACGTTTAATTTCGGCACGAATCGCGCCTGTTGCTTTGACTTTAATAAGCATTAACTCACGTTCAATATGCTCACCTTCACTCAAATCAACCACTTTAACCACTTCAACCAATTTATTAAGCTGTTTGGTGACTTGCTCAATTTTATGGTCATCACCCGATGTCGTTAAGGTCAAACGTGATAAGGTCGCATCATCGGTTGGGGCAACGGTTAGCGTTTCGATGTTGTAACCACGTTGGCTAAACAAACCCACTAAGCGCGACAACGAACCTGCTTCATTTTCAATCAAGACAGAAATAATATGGCGCATGATTATGTACGCTCCGTTTTCGACAACCACATGTCACGCATGGAGTTATTGGCAATTAACATCGGGTAAACGTGTTCAAACTGATCAACATACACATCAAGAAAAACCAAACGATCTTTCATGGCAAAAGCTTCACGCATTTTGCTTTCGAGTTCGTTAACATCGGTAATTTTCATGCCTACATGGCCATAAGCTTCAACCAATTTAACAAAGTCAGGCAAAGACTCCATATAAGAGCTAGCGTGACGACCTTCGTACATCATGTCTTGCCATTGTTTAACCATGCCTAAGGCACGGTTATTTAAGTTAACGATTTTGATAGGCAAATTATATTGCAAGCAAGTCGATAACTCTTGGATATTCATTTGAATAGAGGCTTCACCCGTTACACAAATGACGGTTTCATTAGGGAATGCCATCGCACAACCCATTGCCGCAGGTAAACCAAAACCCATCGTGCCTAAGCCACCCGAGTTAATCCATTGACGTGGACGGTCATACTTGTAATACAACGCAGCAAACATTTGATGCTGACCGACATCAGACGCAACAATGGCCTTACCTTCGGTGACTTTGTACATCATTTCAACCACTTGCTGTGGCTTCATTTCGCCACCCTCTGCGGCTGGCTCATAACGCAAACCGTGATGCTCGCGCCACTGGTCGATTTGTTTCCACCATGAAGCAATCGCCTCAGGATTTGGCTTGCTTACACCCATTTGTTTAAGCTGGGCTAGCATTTCGACCAAAACTGGCTCAACCGCACCCACAATAGGAATGTGCGCCATAATGGTTTTAGAAATAGCCGCTGGGTCAATATCAATATGAATGACTTTAGCTTGAGGACAAAACTTTTTAGTGTTGTTGGTTACACGGTCATCAAAACGCGCGCCAATCGCCAAAATAAGGTCAGCATGGTGCATGGTCATGTTGGCCTCATACGTGCCGTGCATACCCAACATACCCACAAACTGACGGTCAGAACCTGGATACGCACCCAAGCCCATTAAGGTATTGGTGACTGGATAATTTAATAACTTGGCTAACTCAATCAGTAAAGCCGAGGCATTACCCTGAACTACACCACCACCCGTATAAATAATCGGGCGTTTAGCTTGAATAAGCTCATCAATGGCTTTTTTAATCTGCCCTGCATGACCACGCGCAGGCGGATTATATGAGCGTAATTTGACTTTTTCGGGATATTCGTAAGGAAACTTATCAATAGGATTAGTACAATCCTTAGGAATATCAAT
>DDBM01000163.1:0-144 GCA_002333125.1 Moraxellaceae bacterium UBA2032
AAAAACAACAGTACTAAGGTTGCTTTTGGATTATTTAAGACCATATTATTAAAACGCGGATTCATTAGCGGACTACCTAAACGAGCAATATTAAAGCAAGGCTAGAGCATAGCTGATTTTGAGAGCTGACTATATACATGGCTT
>DDBM01000163.1:224-2644 GCA_002333125.1 Moraxellaceae bacterium UBA2032
TTTCTAACCCCAACGAAATTCAGCGTATTAAAGGCGTATTACGCGAACAAAAACTACATACCGTATGCGAAGAAGCGGCCTGCCCTAACCTACCCGAATGTTTTGGTGGCGGCACAGCCACCTTTATGATTATGGGTGATATTTGTACACGCCGTTGTCCGTTTTGCGATGTGGCTCATGGCCGCCCCAATAATTTAGACCCAGAAGAACCCAAACATTTAGCCGAAACCGTGGCTAATTTAAAATTGAAATATGTGGTGGTTACCTCGGTTGACCGTGATGATTTAAAAGATGGCGGCGCACAACATTTTGTCGATTGTATTAGTGAAACACGCGCGCTGAATCCCAACATTAAAATTGAAGTATTAGTGCCTGATTTTAGAGGAAGAATGGATATTGCCTTACGGATTATGCGCGAATGCCCACCTGACGTGTTTAACCATAATATTGAAACCGTACCGCGTATTTATAAAGCGATTAGACCGGGTTCAGATTATCAACATTCGTTAACCTTATTAAAACGCTTTAAAGAAGAATGCCCAGACGTGGCTACAAAATGTGGTTTGATGGTCGGTATTGGCGAAACCAAAGAAGAAGTATTTGCTGTGCTTGATGATTTACGCGCCCATAACGTCGATTTGATTACTATTGGCCAGTATTTGCAACCCTCAAAAAGTCACGCGCCTGTTGACCGTTTTGTGCATCCTGATGAGTTTAAAGAGTTTAGCGACTACGGTATGAAGATTGGCTTTAAAAGTATTTGGAGTGGGCCTATGGTACGGTCGTCGTATCATGCCGATAGGCAGTATGAAGGTAAGGCGTTGGGGTGATTGTGGGTGGGCGGCCTTGAATCTACGGTTTTAAAATATCACCCTAATAGGCATAGATAGCTATCAGGTTTTAGCGATAAAGCTCCCTCTCCCACTGGGAGAGGGTTGGGGTGAGGGTAACTTTTGTGGTCTAGTCAACAGGAGTTGTACTTCTTTTAGACCTCACCCTAGCCCTCTCCTACAAGGAGAGGGAACGCCATCGCTATAATCACCTTCAAAAAATATGCAAATACCTATGATGCAAGGTAGCGAGTTCTTAAACCTTACTTTTCGTTTTTTTGGGCTTAACTTGCTCAATAGGCACAATGGGTGCGGTATATTGCTGATACAACTCAAACAAAAACGCTACCCTCTCCGCTTCGTTAGCAAATTTGGTTTTGCCATA
The DNA here is from genome assembly GCA_002333125.1 of Moraxellaceae bacterium UBA2032. Classification (GTDB taxonomy): domain Bacteria; phylum Pseudomonadota; class Gammaproteobacteria; order Pseudomonadales; family Moraxellaceae; genus Agitococcus. Next base: position 1,440 of record DDBM01000163.1, read on the forward strand.
CGCGGCATCTACGGCTTTGTCGAGTTGTTGATGGGCTTTAAGCAAATTAACAGGCATGGTTAAGGGGTCGTATAAATCGGCTAACGAACATTCTGGGTGTGTTGCCCGTGCGTCTAATACCGCTTGTGCGGCGGCTTCGATGCTTTGTTTTTGTTTATCGCTTGGGTTTAATGGCCATGGAAAGTTGTTGTAAACGATGGAAGCGGAATAACGATAACGACTCTCTAGTCGCCCACAAACAGCCCTCATCCAAGAATTGTGCATGATGGAGGTCATTATGCCAAACATATACATTGTTGCATCAGGCAGTCCATAAGCAGAATCCCCTAAAATTATTGACGAATCAATATACGATATAGGAATATATTCTCTGCGTTCAGAAGATACTCTTGGAAACATTAAATAATCAGATTTTGGTTGTCTAATATCACCAAACAAAGCAGGAAAATCCGCTTTGCTTTTTACAGACTGTCCCAATGATTCCTCACGAAATTTTTTCGTCCTTTTAATTCGTTCTAAAATAAATTGATTACTCTTAAACTCCGATGGGCTAACATCATTAAGCCATAAGCAATATCGCCATTCCCCAGAAAGCAACTCTTGTCCACCACCATATTTTTTCACAAATTTTAATGTGCTACAGCCATTTGTTTTTAATGCTAAAACGTCATTTTGAGATAGTATTAAATTTCCGTCATCGTAAGGGATACTTCCTCTAATAATTTTAGGTACATTACAAATAGGAGTGCTAATACTTTTAATTAAAAAGTCGGGAGCATCCACCAAATACGCATTGATATTATTGGCACTGATTGGAATTGGTAAACCTTTGCCGTCTTCATAATCAAAAATCGTCTTTTTGAGCGTATTATCTGTACCAAAACCAATAATCACACAATGTACTGCCGCTTTGCCTTTTGCCGCACTTTGCCAAACAAACGTACGGTGAGCAAATTGAATATGAATCCCTTGTGCCAACATCCAACTCCACAAAATACCTACTTGCTCGCCTTGCGTAATCGAATTAGTCGAAACCAACGCACAACGTATATGAGCATTTGCCTTAATAAGCTGCGCGGCTTTAACGTACCATGCCGACACAAAATCTAATACACCCGATTTAGGCACAACCGACATCACCCCATCAAAGGCAACACGTTGATTTTTATCTATTAACTTTGAGCCAATAAACGGCGGATTACCCA
>DDBM01000170.1:0-11064 GCA_002333125.1 Moraxellaceae bacterium UBA2032
TCATGCTCAAGCGGCACAGCCCGTAGTTGCTGAGTATGTTGTTACCGATACTAAAGTGCTGGTTAAACGCATTAAAGAGTTAGAAGTTGAGATGATGGCTAAAGCGCGAGATTTACAGTTTGAGCAAGCCGCCAAACTTAGAGACGAGATGATGAAGTTAAAAGAGCAGTTGTTGATACAAAAACTGTGAGGTGGCTGCATGGTATTGGCATAACTTGAAAAAGTCTTGTCAATCAATGGTTAGTCTATCAAAATAAAACGAGCGCATTAGATTAGAATCAGGAAGATATTATGGACGCATTTATTTTAAAACTAACTCATCATGCTCAACATATTAAACGTGTAGGTCATCTTTGCACTACCGAAGAAACAACTAAACAAGCTCTCATTTTGCCCATGTTGGACATACTAGGATTTAATCCTTATGACCCTACCCGTGTTAGAGCTGAGCATAAAGCTGACTTTAAGGGGGCAAAAAATGGCGAAAAAGTGGATTACGCCTTGTTTTGTCAAAATCGTTTGGTAATGCTGGTTGAAGCTAAAAATTATGCACAAACCTTACCTAATCATGATGCTCAATTAGCTCGTTATTTTAATTCAAGTGTGGGTGTGACGATTGCTGTCATTACCAATGGCCGTGAATGGCGTTTTTTTACAGATCTCAATAATAAAAATGTAATGGATGATGAGCCTTTTTTAGTTCTTGATTTTAGTTTGGGCAATAACGTGCATTATGAACAGTTATTTTATTTTCAGTATGATGAGTTTCAACCAGAAAAATTACGAGCAGTAGCCGAAGAAAATCGCTACTTAGCCACTTTTCAAAAAATCATTAGCAAAAGCTTACGCGGCAATAATTTGGACTTTGTGCGCTTTGTCGTTCAGCAAGCAAACTTACAGCACCAGCTCACAACTAAACTTTTGGAAAGCTTAGCCCCAATGGTTAAAAAGGCAACAGAATCTGCGATTGCAAATATGGCAATTATTGGCTTTATGCGTAACGAGCAAGGTGAGCATAAAACAGTTGTAGGCTTTCCTTATGAAGATGAAATCAACCCCAATAATTCTAAAATTATAACGACTGCAATAGAAAAGAAGTTATTTGCCTTAACTCAACAAATTTTGGGAGAATCAGCAGACGTTGTTATGAAAGACACTGAAAGTTATTTTGCTGTGCTTTATCAAGGTAAAGTGAATCGTTGGATATATCGTTATTATGGTGACCGTAAAACACCGAGCATTCAATTTATGATGGAAATAGAAAATGTGCCTTCGTTGTTTGCAGAGGTAACACGGGCAGGTTTATCTATGCTCAATGGTCATATTATGTTACCTACACCTGATGATATTTTAAGAATTCCACAAATTGTTTTGGATTGTTATGAATACTGTAAAAATGATGAAAATTTTAGAACTAGAACGAGAGGATGAAATAAACATAGAAACGGTAGAAGTGATGCTATAGGTGCGCGAAACCTCCAATTATTTTTTTGATTACATCAGACACAAAAAAGCCCCAATCCCTAGGGAATTGAGGCTTGCAGGACATCATAAGATGTCGTCGGACAGTTATTTGGTGCGCCAGGAGGGACTCGAACCCGCACCCTTTCGGACTGGAACCTAAATCCAGCGCGTCTACCAATTTCGCCACTGGCGCGTGGGCTGCAAATTATACGCAAAAAATAAAAAAATAAAAGAGCTAAATGATGCGACATTGATATATAAACACAATTTTTTTATGAAGCTGTCATTATTTCAAATATAAGTAAGTCATTTAGGTTGGCATCAAAGATGTTTAAATATAGTTTTTTTCAAAAAAATGTCAAAATCTGACAACCATTGCCCATTTTTGACACACAGTGTCTTGCTCAAAGTAAATATCTACTCTATAAATCTAATACATTAAATATGTGCTTAAATCCTAAGCCGAGCCAGTTTTAGCCTACATTAGCGTTGATAAAAATTTAAAATAAGGATGTGCTATGTTTTCAATGACATCATCTATTCATGCTGAGTTAATTAGTTTTTGGTCTGAAGAAGGCATCATTAACAAAACGATGCTGTACGATGATTTTGATGCGGTTGTTACAGGTATAGCTCCTTTATCTCAATATGCGAAACAAAAAAAGTTTGCCGCTTATATTCAATTAGATGACTCCTTAAGCATTAAAGGCATGGTGTTTTTTACTATTGAGTTTGATAAATCAGGTTACCCCGAAAGCGGTTGGAATATTCCTTTAGATAATTTATTGGAGGTAGCAGGCTTAGGCCCTGATTTGGGTAAAGGCCCGATTCGTTTGGTGTGTCGTAGTCAATGTCCTATTTCGTGGCATGCACCGCGATTGTGGAATCCTAGGATGGAAGCCGAAAATAACACCTTTACTCAAATTCAAAAAACATTACCCGATGCCTGTTCACGTTTAGGGATAAGACCTTCAAAAATAGCAACGGTGGCTTCGGGAGCTAAAAATTTTGGTTCCTTAAGTTTTACCGCCACGGGTATTCCTGTATTAACCGATGAGGCCTTAGAAGCAGGGAAGTCATCAAATGTACATCAGCCCGAAAAACAGCAAAAAATCCTAGAGCTTGAGCAAAAAATCCAAGATTTAAATTTGCAGTTGCAAGCCACTATCAATGCCAAAGAAGAACAATTAAATCTGCAAGCTTATGTGCATTTGCAACAATTAGAAATTTTGCAAACCCAAAATATGAAATTGGTCGAACAGCAAAAAAACATTAAAAATAAATATGATACTCAAAAAGAGCGTTTAGAGGCATTAACAGGCCAAGTATCTAGTTTGTCTGGTATAGAAGAAAGTTTACGTCAAGAGCGCACGATACATCAAAAACAATTACAAGAGTTGCAACAGTCATTAAGCAGTGCAGGTGAGCAAAAGCAGCAAATTGCAGCCTTATTGGCGAATAAAGATGAAGAATATCAAACGCGTATTGGCCGTCTTAAAAAAGAACATTTATTGACCTTAGATAAGCGTTTGGAAGAGGAAGCCTCACGTTATTTGCTTAGTTTAAAATCCCTTAATGCCGAAATTAACGAATTAAACGAAACGATTACCGAACTAGAGGAGCAGTTACAAAGTAGTAAACGAGAACATACCCAACACCAAGAGTCCAGTGCCGACAAATTTTTGTTGCAACTCGAAAGTATTGGCATGAATTTTGTTGTATATCACGCGGGGGTAGGTAATTTGTCTGTTCCAGTGGCAGATTTGGTCAGTTACTTACAAAATCCGTTCGTATATGTTGCCAAAAAATGTCTAGTCAGCGAAGCACACTATCGCCAATGGCTACAACATTATGAAAATCCGCGTTGCGCCGCACCAATTGGTGAAGGGCAATGTTGTCAAGCACGACTGATTCGTACCGACTCGCCGAGTCGTTTTATCGTAGGCCAGTCAGACCGTTGTGCACGGCATCAGGGGGCAGATACAGCGATTATCAATGTTCTCAAATTTAACTAGGTGTAGTGATGGGCATAATGATGACAACAACGCTCACAGTAGACGTACTACATAACTTTACCCCACTTAATGCATTGTCCGAACAGCGTTTAAAAGACGTATTATCAGGGTGTTATGTTGAGACGATTAAACCCGACATAACGCTACTTAACTATGGCGATTGTGACGATAAAGCCATTTTTTTATTAAGTGGTCAATTAACGCTTACCGATTATCAAGGTAATCAAACCACCTTAGATGCGCTAGATTACGCAGCAAATTATCCTATTGTTTCTTCTAAACCACGACAATTTACGGTAACAGCCAAAAAGTCGTGTAATGTTTTGGCGGTTAATCAGCAGCAACTACAAGATGCTTTATTGTGGGAGCAGAGCTTAGGCAGTTTAGCCAAAACCTTGTTTGCTCAATTACCACCCAATATGGATAAAGACTGGGTGTTGCGTTTACTACAGTCACGGGTATTTTACTCTTTACCACCGCTTAATATTCTTGAATTATTACAGTCATTACAAACAGTCGTTTTTAAAAAAGGCGAAGCCGTTATTAAATTGGGTGAGGTTGCCGAGTGCTGTTATTTTATTAAAGAAGGGCGCGTTAAAGTTTGTCAGCAAATTGATGGCGAATATTTAACGGTAGCTTATTTGGGTAAAGGGGCTTTTTTTGGTGAAGAAGGTTTGTTAACCGATGCACCGCGTAATGCCGATGTCGTGATGTTGGAAGATGGCGTATTAATGCGCCTCGAAAAAAACCAATTTGACCGATTGCTTAAAAAACCTACTTTACAAGCCTATAGTTTTGCACTGGCACATCAACAAGTGGACTATCAAGAAGCCGTTTGGTTAGATGTGCGTTTATCTGAGGAGTATCAATTAAGTCATCTTCAAAATGCCGTGCATTTGGCTTTACCTGATATTCGTCTTAAAGCACGTCAATTGCCGTTAAATCAACATTACATTATTTGCTGTGATAATGGCCAACGTAGTGCCGCTGCTGCCTTTTTATTGGGGATTCAAGGGTATAATGCCTCGGTTTTAACGGGTGGCTTAGACAGTTTGTCGAGTCAAGAACGAGCGCAATATATGGTTTAAAGGCCATACAACGGAACAGGCATGATTAAAGACAGCTTTCGTAATATTGGTTTAGTAGGCAGACCGCACAGCTCTTTGGTGGTAGATACCTTAAATCTACTTGAAGAATATTTAATCTGTGAAGGATTAACCGTTATTTATGATGAAGATACTGCCAAGCTGATGCACAAAACAGGCTTGCAGGTGTCGTCACGTGCTTTATTAGGTGAGGTGTGTGATTTAGTGATTGTGGTGGGTGGCGATGGCACGCTGCTTCATGCCGCACGTTCTTTAGCGCGTTATAACGTGCCTGTGTTGGGTGTTAATCGTGGCCGTTTAGGTTTTTTAACCGACATTAACCCCGATGAGGTGATTAGCAAAGTCGCGGCAGTTTTAAATGGCCAATATTCTACCGATCAGCGTTTTTTATTAAATTTAGAAGTGCGCTCAAATGGCAATCGTATTGGCGAAGCCTTAGCCTTAAATGATGTAGTGTTACATGCAGGCAAGTCGGTACACATGCTGGAATTTGAATTGTATATCGAAGGCCAATTTGTTTATAAACAGCGTTCTGATGGTTTAATTGTGGCTACGCCTACAGGGTCAACGGCTTATGCCTTATCGGGTGGTGGGCCCATTATGCACCCTAGACTAGATGCCATTGTCTTAGTTCCGATGCACCCTCATACTTTGTCAAGCCGTCCGATTGTAGTCGATGGTGACAGCGAAATTAAAATCCGTATTAGTGAAACCACCTTACGTCCGCTCGTGAGCCCTGATGGCCAAACGGGTTTAAGTTTAAATACAGGTGATTGGGTTTATATCACTAAGCATCCCTTTAAGTTAAAATTGATACATCCTGCGGGTTATGATTTTTATGCCGCATGTCGTACTAAACTAGGTTGGGTTAATCCTATTAAAGGAGATGAGTAAATGAATCATGATACATTTTCGGCTATTTTAGCGGCATTAACGCCAGATATCGTGGCTAATTTAAAACGTGCTATAGAATTAGGTAAATGGCCCGATGGTCGCCGTTTAAGTGAAGAACAAACCAAAACGTGTTTGGAAGCCGTCTTTGTATGGGAAGCAAAACATTTACCCGAAGAAGAGCGCACGGGCTATATTCATCATCCTAAAAAAGAGGGTGAAGTGTGTGGTAGCTCCCATGATGACCACCATGAGCAAACGGTTAAGTTTTTGCATTAATCTAAATGGGCTTTGGCTATAGATTAAATAAGTCGGATTTAGGCATAAAAAGCTGCCTAATTATAGGAGGCTAACATGGCTATTACATACGATACAGATATTATTGCTTGGGCAAATGAGCAAGCGGCTTTAATTCGCGCCCGTCGTTTTGATTTACTTGACTTAGAACATATTGCCGAGGAGATTGAGGACGTGGGCAAAAGTGAAAAGCGAGAATTGGCAAGTCGTATGGCTATTTTATTGTCGCATTTGCTTAAATGGCAATTTCAATCGGGTCGGCGTGGTGCAAGTTGGCAACGAACAATTAAAGAGCAGCGCAAAGCAATCACGCTAGAAATTAAAAGCACACCTAGTCTTAAAGTGTCTTTAAATGATAAGGACTGGTTAGATAAAGTGTGGGCGGATGCGGTTGCTAAAGCAGGTGATGAAACAGGTTTAGATGTCTTTCCAGAGTCATGCGAATGGACTGCTGAGCAAATTTTAAATCCAGACTTTTTGCCAGATTGATGATTTGGCTAGATTTTTGTTGCACTAGGACACAAATCAGCCAATAAACACGATGCACATTGAGGTTTACGCGCGGTACACACATACCGACCATGCAAAATCAACCAATGATGTGCATCTAACTTAAACTCATCAGGAATACACGCTAATAGTTGTTTTTCTACCCCATCAACGCTGTTTGATTGTGCCAAGCCCAAACGGTTAGCGATTCTAAAAATATGGGTATCCACCGCAATCGTTGGCCATCCAAACGCGGTATTGAGTACCACATTAGCAGTTTTACGTCCTACACCTGCCAATGCTTCTAAAGACTCTCTGTTGTTAGGGACTTGCCCTTGATGTTGCTCAACCAGTATTTGGCAGGTTTTAATAATATTAGCGGCTTTGGTATTATATAAACCAATGGTTTTAATATAGTCCTTTAGGCCGTCTAAACCTAAATCAAGAATGGCTTGTGGCGTATTGGCGACAGCATACAGTTTTAGCGTGGCTTTATTCACACTTACATCGGTGGCTTGTGCCGACAAAATTACCGCAATTAATAGCTCAAAGGGCGAGTTATAAACTAACTCGGTACTTGGTTTGGGATTGTGAGCTTGGAGGCGACTAAACATCTCGCTAATAATGTTAGGTTTGGTTTTCATTTAGCTAATGTGTCCTGTGGTGCGTACCCGTTTACTGCCTGTATTTACATCCTGTATTTTTTTAGCTTGTTGGCGTTGTTTTAATTGCTCATCAACAATATTTTTAGCGGCAATAATAAAACCTAAGCCAACAAATGCACTGGGCGGCAAAATAAAAAATAAAAACTTTTTATAATCAACAATAGCTATCGTCCAGCTCCGCGCAGCATCACCAAATAATAAGTGCATATTGGCAAATAAAGTCCCATTACCTAATAGTTCACGCATTGCACCTAATAACACCAAAACCAATAAAAAACCTAAGCCAACCATGAGCCCATCAAAGGCGGCTAAATGGGTATTGTGTTTAGAAGCAAAGGCTTCGGCACGACCTAATAAAGCACAATTAGTCACAATCAAGGGAATAAAAATCCCTAAGGCTTGATACAACTGATAGGTATAAGCGTGCATTAATAGCTCAATACACGACACAAAAGAAGCAATAATTAGTACAAAAATAGGCAAGCGTAAAGTATTGGGAATGAAGTTTCGGGCTAAAGAAACCGCCGCATTAGAGGCAGTCAACGCCAACATGGTAGCCAAGCCCAAACCTAAAGCATTAACCACCGAGTTAGAACACGCTAATAAAGGGCATAGTCCTAACAGTTGTACGGTGGCGGTATTATTGCGCCATAAGCCATCAATGGCGATTTTTTGATAGATGTTTTCGCTCATGGTTGCTGACTCATTATTCCCTCTCCTTGAGGAGAGGGCTAGGGTGAGGTGAGAAAAGTTGGCTTTTGTGATGCTGATAATATAACAAGGCATTATGAACTGCTTTGACGACGGCTCTAGGGGTAATGGTCGCGCCTGTAAATTGGTCAAATTCACCGCCATCACGTTTTACTTGCCATGAACTACTTGAGGTATTACTTAAAGAACGTTGCGTAAATACATCAATCCAATCAGATTTGTTTTTGTCGATAGCGTCACCCAATCCTGCGGTTTCTTTGTGTTGTAAAACTCTTACGCCAGCTAAAGTGCCGTTTGGTTCGATGGCGACTAACAGTTTAATTTTGCCACTATAGCCATTAGGGGCAATCACAGGAAATATCACTGCAATGTCTTGTTGATTAAAGCGAGCGCGATAAGCGGTTTCGGGTTGCTCTAAATGCAAGAGTGTTTGGTCGTTAATAGTTAAGGTGTCTTCAAGCAAAGCATTGTTATAGCGCGAAGCAGGAATTAACTCATTTAATGAGGCTAATAAATGTTGTTGTTGGCTTTGCTCAATTTTATTGGCAGTCAGTTGATACACCCCAGCAATTAAGGCTGTGGTACACAACGCAAATAAGCTAAGACGTAGCGCGTTATTAATAATGGCAGCCCGTAAGCTCATTTTTTGCCTCGCCATGTAATAGGTTTTATGTCGTGACCAAAAGTGCGTGGTTGTAATAAGGTGTCAATCAGTGGGGCGGCTAAATTCATTAACAACACCGCAAAAGCGATTGCATCAGGATAACCGCCCCATGTTCTAATAACATAAATTAACGCCCCAATCATTGCTCCATAAACTAATCGTCCTTGATTGGCACTAGGCGCAGTCACGGGGTCGGTGGCAATAAAAAATGCCCCCATCATGGTTGCACCTGTTAATAAATGCAGCACTGGCGAGGCATAACGTGCGTCATCAAACATAAAAAATGCAGTTGATAGCAAGGCTAAACTGCTTAAAAAAGCCACAGGAATATGCCAAGTAATAATTTTTTTGGCTAATAAATANNGCCGCTAAAACTTTGCATAATATGTTCTGGCGTAATAAATTGGGTTGGCCAACGAGTCATTTCTACAGGAAACGAAATCAACAACAGCGCATAAGCAATCATGGCAGGATTAAACGGATTTTGTCCCAAACCACCATACAAATGTTTTGCAATAGGAATGGCAAAAATAAGTCCAATCACCGCAAGCCACCACGGAGCGAGTGGTGTAATTGATAGGCCGAGTAACAAGCCAGTCACAATGGCCGAGCCATCTTTTAAATAAAATTTAATAGGTTTGTTGCGTAATTTAAGGCAAATGCTTTCTAAAATTACCGCTAGTAACACACACCATACCGCATTAATTAATGAGCCTAATCCAAATGTCCACGTTAAGGCTAACAAAGCAGGGCATAAGGCATAACACACCTGACGCATCACTTGGCCTGTATTTTTTAAGGGGTGAGTATGGGGTGAGCTGAGGGTAGAAAGCATCATTTACGATAAACCTGTTTGTAATTTGGTGACTTCAGCTTGTAGTTGCTCAATTTCTTGCTCAATAGCAGTTGTATCTTCTTGGGTAGTTTGTGCGGCAAGTAAGCGTTTTTGTGCTTTTTTAAGATTACTACGCGCGGTGGCGGCGGCAATCATCAGTGTTTTACTGTCGATTGCAGGCGCAACGCTATTTTGTTGGGGAGCTAATTCTAGCTGTTTGGCAGTTTCTTCTTTGGCTTTGGCAGCTGCTATTTGACGCGCTTGACGTTTGGCCTCTTTGTCGGCTTCTTCTTGTGCTAAACGCTCTTTGCGACTTTCGAAACGTACACGGGCAATTTCGGCTTTTTCAGCTTCCTGTTGTTGTGTGGCAAGCTCGCCTTTGGCATAACGATAATATTGCACTAGCGGTATGTTGCTAGGACACACATAAGCACACGCGCCACACTCAATACAATCATCAAGATTATGCTGCTTGGCTTTATCAAATTCTTTGCTTTTGGCAAACCATAACAATTGTTGGGGTAATAACACAACAGGACACACTACTGCACAATCACCACAGCGAATACAAGGCATTTCGGGCGGTGGCGGTGCAAAGTCTTTGTTGGTGGCTGCAATCACACAATTCGTGGTTTTAATAACAGCAATATCGGCATGAGGCAGGGTGTAACCCATCATTGGACCACCAATAATTAGGCGTGATATTTGCTCAAATTTGGCTTGCGCTTGGCTTAATAAATGTTTAATCGGTGTACCAATTAACACTTCAAAATTAGCCGCTTGACTGACTCCTAAGCCTGTGACAGTAGTAATACGTGATAATAGCGGCTCACCCAAAACAACCGCACGATAAACAGCGGCAGCCGTGGCAACATTTAAACAAAACACGCCTACATCGGTCGTTCTGCCCGACGCAGGCACTTCGCGGCCAGTTAGCATATATACGGTTTGTCGTGCCGCACCCGAAGGATAACGGGTGGGTGTCACAGAAATAATAATCTGACTATCATCTTTAATAATTTGTTGTAAGGCATTGATAGCTTGAGCTTTGTTGTCTTCAATGCCAATCATAATATGTTGTGCTTGTAGCATATATTGCACAATTTTTGCGCCTTCTATGACTTCATTGGCGCGTTCACGCATCAGCATATCATCGGCAGTAATATACGGCTCACACTCCATTGCATTTAAGACCACAATATCAACAGGCGTATGTTCTTTAAGACTTAATTTAGAACCTGTAGGAAAGCCTGCGCCACCCATGCCCGCAATGCCTGCTTCTCTAATAATAGCCAATAAAGTGCTAATTGGCGCGTTTAAATAATCATCTAAGCCTGTATGTGCTGCCCATTCGTCAAGGCCATCAGGTTCAATCACCACACATAAACCGTGTAATTGTGAAGGATGGTCAACAGGATATAAGCCTATATTTACAATTGTGCCAGAGGTAGAGGCATGAACAGGCGTAGAAACAAAGGCTCTGACTTCGCCAATTTTTTGGCCTTTTAAAACGTGGTCACCCATTGCAACAATCGGTTTGGCTTCTTCGCCAATATGTTGTAATAACGGAATAATTAAACGGGGTGCTAAGGTTAAGGTCTGAATCGGTTTTTGAGTGGATTCGTGTTTATGGTCGGGTAAATGTACGCCACCAATTAAAGGATACGGTGCTTTTTGTAGAGTCATGGCGTTATCCAATTTGGCGTGTAGGAATTAAATTGGCTTTAGGTTGAGGAGAATGCCCCACGCCTTGAGGGGCTTGCCAATGCCATGTTTGCCGAGTGACAGGCACAGCAATCATATCAATACAATCAACAGGACAAGGCTCTACACATAAATCACAACCTGTACATTCGCTACTAATGACGGTATGCGTGTGTTTGGCCGCGCCCAAAATGGCATCAACAGGGCAAGCCTGAATACATTT
>DDBM01000170.1:11080-14949 GCA_002333125.1 Moraxellaceae bacterium UBA2032
CATTGAGTTTGAGGCAGTAGGGCATCAATTTGGTCAACTAAAGGGTCGGCTTGTACCTTAAATTTTTGTGAGGCAAAACCTAATAAAGCCCCTGCGAATAAGCCCATAATTAACAAGATAATCACGGCAAGCGTTATGGCAAAAAAACTACTCATTATTTAACCAAGCCTGCAAAGCCCATAAAAGACAAAGACATTAAGCCAGCGGTAATTAAGGCAATCGCACTGCCTCTAAAAGGTTTGGGTACATCAGCCACATTAATGCGCTCGCGCATTGCCGCAAACAATACCAACACCAAAGCAAAACCTAAGCCTGCGCCAAGTCCTGTTAATAAGGCTTTAATAAACGACGGGTTTTCTTGGCGAATATTTAACAAAGCTACGCCTAACACAATACANNTCTAAAATTAAGGCGTGTGTGGCATAAGAAAAAATTGACGACAAGGTTAAAACAAAGGTAGTTGCTAAGGCTAAACCAACGGCTGTTTCGAGTTTTTTGGACGTACCCATAAATGGGCATAAACCCAAAAACTGCACTAATACAAAGTTGTTTACCAAAATTGCGCTAACCAATAACAGTAAATACTCGCTCATGTTTTAACCATTTATTACGCTAAAAGTATTTGGTTTATGCAAAAGTACGACCTAATTGGCTGGTTGTGCATAAGTTACAAGCACTATTGTAATCTGTTTTCGCTCTAAATTGACAAAAATGACAAGCAGAGTGGCGCAATAAGACCTAGAAAAAAAATAAACTTTGCACCATAGTACGTTAAGTTTGAAATAGAGTAGAGATTATGTTGTTAAAACAATCGGCTATATCCCTTGCTGCCGACATAAAAGCCAAAAAAATAAGCTCACGCGCGGTGGTCGAAGCGCATATTGCCCAAATTAAATGTGTTAATCCTCGTTTAAATGCCTTAATTTTTGACCGTTTTGCTCAAGCTTTACGTGAAGCAGACCAAGCAGATGCCTTAATTGCAAGCACAAAAGATATCAACAGTTTGCCGCCTTTATTAGGTGTGCCATGCACCATTAAAGATACTTTTGAGTTTGAAGGAATGCCACAAGCCGTAGGCATGGTGTCGCGTAAAGATATTTATGGTCAAAAAGATGCTTATGCTGTTGCAGTCTTGCGTAAAGCAGGGGCAATACCTTTGGGAGTGACTAACACCCCAGAACTTGCTATGTGGTACGAAACCTATAATCGGGTTTATGGCCGTACCAAAAACGCCTACGACAGAGGCCGTATTACAGGTGGTTCATCGGGCGGAGAGGGCGCAATTGTAGGGGCGGGTGCGAGCCCCTTTGGTTTAGGCTCTGACGTGGCAGGCTCAATCCGAATGCCCGCTTTTTTTAATGGCGTATTTGGTCACAAAGCATCACCTTTGTTAATTGAAAATCAAGGTCATTTTCCTAGCGCACACGGTCAAACCTTAAACTATTTGTCCTCTGGGCCTTTGTGTCGTCAGGCCGAAGACTTAGAGCCTTTGGTTCGTCTTTTAGCGGGTGAGAACAGCCATAAGCTAAAATCAGTCAACGAAGTAGATATTGCTAAGTTACGAGTGATTACCGTATCACCCGAACGTGGGCCTAAAGCAACCTTTGATATTTTAGATGCTCAACAACGCGCTGTGGATGCGTTGGTTGTACAAGGCGCAACGCATATTAAGGTCGATTTGCCGTTATTAGATGATGCCTTTATGATTTGGTCGAGTTTATTGGCCGATTCTTCCACGCCAGAGCATTCATTTACCGCCATGTTATTTGGTGAGTATCACGTTAAGCATCCCATAAAAGCCTTGTTGGGTATGGCTGTAAAAGGTAAAAAATCGCCTCATACCTTGCCTTTAGTGGTTTTAACCTTGTTAGAGCAGTTTCCTAACTTGGCAACAGGCCAACGTAAACACTTTGTGCAATTAGGCCATCAATTAAAACAACAGCTTAATGATGTTTTGGGGGATGATGGGGTATTGGTAATGCCAGTGTTTCCCGAAGTTGCACCGCGTCATGGCGCACCTATTTTTAAGCCTTTTGATTTTGTGGACTGCGCTATTGTTAACGCAATGGAATTGCCAGCAACCGCTGTTCCTATGGGATTAAATGCAGGTGGCATTCCCACAGGTATTCAAGTGGTGGCCAATCAAAATAATGACCATTTAAGTCTTGCCTGTGCGCTTGCTTTAGAAAAAGCAACAGGCGGTTGGGTTGCACCGTGGCATTCATGGTTAGCCGATTTACCTAATAGTGTCTTGGTACAACAGACCACACCCGCCAAAAAAGCGAGTCCACGCCGTCGTCAAAAAACTGGAGCAGAATAATGCAACATACCAAAGGGGTCGCCCAAGTAGGCGATATAGAGTTAGCTTATGAGCGTTGGGGCAAAGAAACAGACCCAGCCGTATTTTTGATTATGGGCTTAGGCGCACAACTATTGATTTGGCCAGACTCGTTTTGCCAAACTTTAGTCGATAAAGGTTTTCAGGTGATTCGTTTTGATAATCGTGACATTGGTTTGTCGAGCAAAATTAAAAAACGCAGTCAAAAGCAAAATTTTTGGCTATCTATTGCCCGTTTTCAATTGGGCTTGCCCAATCCATCGCCATATAGTCTGTATGATATGGCGGGCGATACTATTGGTTTAATGTCGGTATTAAATATTCAGCGCGCGCATTTTATTGGCGCATCGATGGGTGGCATGATTGCTCAAATTATTGCCGCTAAATATCCAGAGCGTGTATTGAGCTTGGGAATTTTGTTTTCGAGTAATAATCAGCCATTTTTGCCTCCGCCAGACCCACGCGCTTTTTTACCTTTAGTTAAAGGGCCGGGTGCAAATGCGCCGCGTGAGATTTTATTACAACATAGCGTAAAGTTGTTTACCGCTATTGGTAGCCCTGCGTATCGTTCTACCCCAGAAGAAATAAAATCTTTTGCAGGTCAATTGATGGATAGAAGCTTTCATCCCGCAGGCGTAAAACGGCACTTTTTGGCGGTTATGGGAACAGGCAATATTAAACACTTGGCGCGTCATATTCATGTGCCTACCGTTGTGGTACATGGCAAAGAAGATAGGTTATTACGCCCAGCGTGTAGTAAAGCGATTGCTAAAAGCATTAAAGGCGCGCATTTAGAGTTAATAGAAGGCATGGGGCATGATATTCCTCAAGCCTTAGTGCCACGTTTAACGGGTATTTTTGCCAATAATATGCATCGTGCGCAATAGTTTGAGATGTATTTAAGCTGGTATTAAACTCAACTTGTTGTATTGATTGAAAAATGTACTCAAACGTATGGTTTTGCCTATTTATAGAGCATTTATTTGTGTTTTGTATTTTTTTTGTGCAAACGAAATAAAACTGTCAAAAAAACTTTTGACATGCAAAAAAAAGTCTCTATAATTCGCTCCACACCGAGTGACATGAAATAAATACGGATGCTTAGCTCAGCTGGGAGAGCATCGCCCTTACAAGGCGAGGGTCGTGGGTTCGATCCCCTCAGCATCCACCATGTCATCTAGAGTATCGCGCAGCGGTAGTTCAGTCGGTTAGAATACCGGCCTGTCACGCCGGGGGTCGCGGGTTCGAGTCCCGTCCGCTGCGCCATTTTTACTTCCGAGGTTGTCCGAAGAAGTCCAAAAAGCCCTAAGTTTCAACGACTTAGGGCTTTTTTGTTGTCCGTACATGTCCGATGTCATCCATCCGAATCCACTTGCAAATGGTAGTGAAACTGGTAGAAACTCAGGTTCGAACTTTTTCTGATAAAACTTCTACCAGTTATGAAACTAACCTCCCGTCAAATCGAGCTTTCTAAGCCTAAAGACAAAACTGTAATGGTTTAATAGAACGGGACACTTTGATAGGTAGTATT
>DDBM01000091.1 GCA_002333125.1 Moraxellaceae bacterium UBA2032
AAAAGCCCAGTTATTTGTTTGCGATGGTAGCGGGCAATTTGGCGTGTTTAGAAGACAGCTTTATCACCATGTCGGGCAAAAAAGTCGCCTTAAAAATTTATGTAGAAGAACACGATTTGCGTCAATGCGCTCATGCCATGAACTCGCTCAAAGCATCAATGCGTTGGGATGAGCAAAAATATGGCCGTGAATATGACCTAAATATTTTTATGATTGTTGCCGTAAGCCACTTTAATATGGGAGCAATGGAAAACAAAGGCTTAAATATCTTTAATACTTCGTGCGTGCTGGCACACCCCGAAACTACCACCGATTTAGGTTTTCAGCGGGTAGAGTCGGTTGTTGCTCATGAGTATTTTCATAATTGGAGTGGTAATCGAGTCACTTGCCGAGACTGGTTTCAGTTGAGCCTTAAAGAAGGTTTTACAGTATTTAGAGACCAACAGTTTTCGGCAGACCAATTATCAGCCAGCGTACAACGTATTGAAGATGTGACGGTGTTACGGAATGCCCAATTTAGTGAAGATGCCAGTCCCTTAGCGCATCCTGTACGTCCTGAATCTTTTATCGAAATTAATAACTTTTATACCGCCACCGTGTACGAAAAGGGCGCGGAAATTGTGGGTATGTTGCATACGGTATTAGGCGCAGCAGGTTTTAGAAAAGGNNGAGGCTAATAACACTGATTTAAGCGCATTTATGCAATGGTACAAACAACCTTGTACGCCTGTATTAAGTGTTAATGGCCAATATGATGCAGCAGCCAAAACTTATACGCTTAACGTGAGTCAAAAAACACCACACAAACAAGGTTTTGATGAGCCACAACTATTACCGATTCCTGTTAAATTAGCGTTATTTGATGCACAAACAGGCCGAGCCGTTGCCTTAAAATTAGCGCACGAAACTCAAACAATGGGAACAGAGCGTGTGTTAATTGCCGATGCCGCCGAGCAACAATGGGTTTTTACAGGTATTGTGCGAGGCGTTGTACCTTCATTATTACGTGATTTTTCTGCACCTGTTATTTTGGATTATCACACCACCGACCAAGAATTGTTGTTTTTGATGCAGCATGATAATAATGGCTTTAATCGTTGGTTGTCGGCACAAACTTTATTTGAGCGTGTTTTATTGGCGATGATTGCTAATATCAATGCTCAAAAAGATGCCTTTGATGACGTTAAAATTGATGCCATTTTAAGTGCTTTAGCGGAGTTATTGCCAGAGTTAGCCGAGCAAGACCCTGCTTTAGCCGCTAAGTTATTAAGTTTGCCTAGCGAAAATTATTTGGCCGAAAAAACNNGCCAATGCCTTAGAGTGTTTTTTTAGTGAGCAATATACCCAAAGCGCAAATGACGGTGACTATGTTTACAATACGCAAGCGATTGCGGCACGTGCTTGGCGCGATGTATGTTTGCAATATTTGTTATTGGCGGTTGATAATACCAACCCACAAAAATTAGCAGCGCAACAATATCAACAAGCAAAGCACATGAGTGACCAAATGTCGGCTTTGCGCGGTTTGGTGTCTAGTAATGCACCCAAAACAGCAGAGTGTTTACAAGATTTTTATCAGCGTTTTGAACAAGAAGCCTTGGTAATTGACAGTTGGTTTGCAGTACAAGCCACTAATTCTCAAGCGAGTATTGATGATATTAAAGCGTTAACCGAGCATCAGGCGTTTAGCTTAACCAATCCTAATCGCTTACGTTCTGTACTGGCGCAATTTGCAAATGCCAATCCTGTGCTATTTCATCAACAAAATGGCGATGGTTATCGTTTTGTTACCCAAAAAATTGCAGAATTAGATAAGCTCAACCCTCAAATTGCGTCGCGTTTATTGGGAGCATTTAGCCGTTGGCAGAGGTTACGTCCTACGCTAAAGCAACAAGCACAAGCGGCATTGCAAAAACTTCGTGAGCAATCACTCTCAAACGATACTTTTGAGACTTTAAATCGGTTGCTTAATAGTTAAAAGTGGGCTTACACTCCTTTAAGGCTCAAAGCGCGTTTTAGTGCTTTGAGTCCTATATTTTAAAAGATTAAAAATAAAAATTTGACCTAGCTGTTTAATAAAAAGCTGGCAGGTTATTAAAAATAATGAGGGAATTACAGATGTTATCCAGCACCGAAGCGTGGACACAACAAACCCGTCAAAGTTGTTTAGATGTTTGTTCGGCTTATGATAATCCGTTGTTTTTGGCCTTTGCCGAACGCGCCTTACGCGCTTTGTTAGCAGACGAATTACGTCGTTACACCCCTCATTCATTGTCTGCTTGTTTATGGGGCTTTTGGCAATTTGTGATAGATAGCCGTCAAGAAGTTAATATCCGTGTTTTTAACCCTGAGCCTGTTAAAGAGGGTTGGCGTGCCGAAGGCAGTGTTATTGAGCTATATGGGGCAGAAATGCCATTTTTGCTCAACACCTTACGTATGGCCTTATATCGTGGCGGTTATGATGTCAGTGTGCTGATGGATGTTAACATTGCTCTGCGTCGTAACCGTTATTTTCAAATTACCGAACTACCTAAAGCTAGTAGCGCAAATAGTGATGAGTATCGTACCTTAATACATATCGAATTGGCCGACTTATACGAAGGTGAGGCGTTACACGCCTTAGAAACGTGTATTCATGATGCCATTGGTATGCTCAAAAAAATGGTGGATAGCTTTCCACGTATGCAAACACTGGTGCGAGAGGCAGCTCAAAAACTTATCGAAAAAATGCCAAAAGAGGGCGATGCTGCGGTATTACGCATGGAGGCTCATGCCTTTTTGCAATGGCTCATGCGGGGCCATTTTACCTTTTTAGCGGTTAAACACCGTAACGAGCAAGGCATAGAAGAGAATGTGGGTTTAGGCGCGTGGCCAAGTGTACATTTGGATTGGTTAGATGCCGCACAAACGCAAACCACCGAAATTAAACTGTTATTTGGCAAATCGTTAACACGTTCTCCTGTTCATCATGACCGCTATGCTGATGTAATTATTGCGCCCATGCCCGATGGTAAAAGCGAGTATCGGTTTTTTGGTTTATATACCAGTCGTGTTAATCAGCATGACCCTATGACCATGCCTGTCTTGCGTCATAAAATTACTACGGTTGATATTTTTTCGGGGTTACGCAAAGTGAGCCATGATGGCCGTAACTTTGATCGTATGTTACGCACCCATCCGCGTGACGAATTATTGTTAGCTACCGAACAAGATTTATTAAGCGCATTTTTACCGATGGTTAAACAAAAATACGGTAATGAATTACGCTTTATTTGGCGTTTTGACCCGTGGAAACGGTTTGTTTCGGTATTTATTTATTTATCAAAATCGTTATATAACCAAACTTTTGTAAGCCGAACAGGTGAGTTTTTACAGGCGCGCTTTAATGCCAGTGATGTGGTCATGACCCCTTATGTGTCGGAGCATCGTTGGATTCGACTACATGGTTTATTGGTATTTGAAGATAAAAATCCACCACGTATTAATATTGAAGAAACCGAAAGTGTCCTTAAACGGCTTGCGCGTACATGGGAAGATGAGTTGCTTAGTATTTTGATGACTAAATATCAATCGGTATTAGCCAACCAATTGTATAGGCGTTATCAAGAGGTGTTTCCAGATACCTATAAAGACACTTATAAGCCACAAGAAGCAATGACTGATATTGCTTTGTTAGAAACATTTCGTGCCGATACCCCTTTAGCCGTTGAAGTTTCACCCACCGAGGGTCGTACTGCACGGTTTAAGATTTTACAATGGCATCAGCAACTATCCTTGTCTAAGGTAATGCCAATTTTAGAAAGTTTTGGGCTTAAAGTATTACAAGAACAGGCGTTTGCTTTATTGCATGAAGAAAACTGTTTGTGGATGCACGATTTTAGAACCGAGCTACCTGACTCTTTGCCTAAAGAGTCTTTTGTACAAACCTTGTCTTATGTACGTGAAGCAATGCAGGTGTTGTGGCAAGGCGGAGTTGAGGCCGATACCTTTAATCGTTTGGTGACGGTGTTGCCGTGTCGTTGGCGTGAAGCACATATTTTTAGAGTGTTATCTGCTTATTTAAAACAAGTGGCATTTCCATTATCTGCACAGGCGCAAGTCGATGCTTTAACGCGCTATCCTCATATTGGACGTAGTTTATTAGAGTTATTTCAAACCCGTTTTGACCCAAGTATTAACACCGACCGTCAAGAACGCCAAGACTCGGTAATTAAACGTATTGAGTTGGCTTTAGATAAAGTCAGCTCGGTAGGTGATGACCGTGTCTTACGCGAGTTAATGGATTTGATTTTGGCCATTGTGCGTACTAATTTTTATATGCCTAATGCCATTCAACAACAGCGTGTGTCGATTAAAATTGAATCCGAGCAATTGCGTAATATTCCTGACCCTAAACCGTGGCGCGAAATATTTGTTTATAGCCCACATGTTATCGGTTTGCATTTACGTTTTGGTGCAGTCGCACGTGGTGGTATTCGTTGGTCAGACAGACCTGAAGATTTTAGAACTGAAGTATTAGGNNTTAATGCCTATCAAGAGTTTTTGCGTGGTTTATTAGATATTACCGATAATCGCCAAAAAGATAAAATCATTCCCCCTAAACAAGTGGTGTGCCATGACGGCCAAGATGCCTATTTAGTCGTAGCAGCAGATAAAGGCACATCGACTTTTTCAGATACTGCCAATGCCGTGGCCGCAGAGTATCAATTTTGGTTAGGTGATGCCTTTGCCTCGGGTGGTAGTAATGGCTACGACCATAAAAAGATTGGTATTACAGCGCGTGGTGCGTTTGTTTCTTTAGCACGTTTAGCGCGTGAATGTGATTTTGACCCGTATAACGAGCCATTTAGCATGGTCGGTATTGGTGATATGTCGGGTGATGTCTTTGGTAATGGCTTATTACTAAGCACGCATATTCGTCTGCAAGCCGCCTTTAACCATGATTATATTTTTGTTGACCCCTATCCAGACACTGCCGTTAGCTTTGCCGAAAGACAGCGTTTATTTGCCTTGCCGCGTAGTAATTGGCCAGATTATAACCGTGAGTTAATGTCTGAGGGGGGCGGTATTTTTTCGCGTAGTGAGCGTAAAATTATTCTTAGCGAAGAAATGAAAGATATGCTCATGGTGCAAGCCGATGTGTTATCTGCCGATGAATTGATTCGTGCTATTTTAAAAATGCCGACTGATGTGTTGTGGAATGGTGGCGTTGGCACTTATGTTAAAGCAAGTGACGAAAGTCATGTGGATGTAGGCGACAGAAGCAATGATGGTGTGCGTGTTAATGCCAATCAGCTACGCGCTCGTATTGTATGCGAAGGCGGCAACTTAGGCTTTACGCAACGTGCGCGAGTCGAATATCAGCTTAATGGCGGATTATCACACACCGACTTTATTGATAATTCAGGCGGAGTCGATTGCTCTGACCACGAAGTCAATATTAAAATCTTTTTACAACGTGAGCAGCAGGCTAAACGACTTTCTTTTGAAGATTACAGGCGTTTATTGGCAGAGTGGCGTGATGAAATTGCCCAATCGGTGTTATCTAATAATCAAAGACAAACACAGTTTTTGGCGATTGCTAATCATCACTCCTTATTACGTCATCGTGAATATGCAACCTTAGCTGATTTTTTAGAGCGTCATGCTAAATTAGATAGACACTTAGAAGCCTTACCTGATGTGCGTACATGGGAATCTAGAGGACGCATACAGCAACCTCTAACCCGCGCTGAGTTAGCTATTTTATTGGCATACAGTAAAAATTGGCTTAAATCTGCTTTAGCTACCGCTGAGTTGTTTAACGACAAACAGTTATTAGCCGAAGCGCAGGGCGCGTTTCCTTTAGCGATTCGCAAAAATTATGCCAGTACATTGCAAAAGCATCCCTTAGCCATTTCTTTGGCGGCAACACGTTTGGCCAGCCTTATGACTGAGCGTTTGGGCATGGGGGCTTTACCACGTTTATTAAGCCATGAGGGCAGTAGTCCACTTAAATTAGCACGTGCCTTTATGGTAGCTAGAGTGTTGCTCGGTTTTGATGAATTATGGTATCAGCTCGATAACTCGCAGCATTTACCTGATGATATTTTGTTGCCGCAATATGCCGCTTTACAGCGTTACACACGCCGTGCAACGGGCTGGTTTTTAAATTATAGTGATAAGCCTAGTCAAGAAATAATCGCCGCCTTTAGTATGCTGTCGCCTTTATTAAATGACTTGCCTAATCATTTAAACCATAAGCGTTTAGAGTCATGGCAAAACACCAAAAATGGCTTAGTGGCTCAAGGTTTACCTGATGCTTTAGCCTTACGTTTAGCATCTTTAGATCAAATTTTACCGTTGTTGGATATGTGTCATTTAGCACAAGAGTTAAAAGTATCCGTCGAAAATGTGGCTTATGTGTATGAAATGGTTGAAGACACCTTAAACCTAACCGAAGTACAACGTGCCTTACAAGATTTGGCGGTGGCTAATCCTTGGGAGGCTGCTGCGCGTGACCAGTTACGCTCAGGCTTATTACAAGACATGGCCACATTAACCCAAGATGTCTTAGAGCAATGGAAGGCAACCCAAGCCCCATTAACTACGTGGTTGGCGGTGTGGTTACATCAACATCAGCAAATCTTTAATGATTGGCGATTATTTCGTTGTCGTTTAAGTCCTAGCGATTTAACAAGCTATGCCCCTTATGTGGTCTTAACCTCACAGTTGCATAAATTGTTAGATCATTTGCGTCACACACAAGTAAATATGCCTGTTGCCCTAGAAAACGCGCGTTAAATTTAGCGTAGTTGGTGGCGTGAGACTTCAATCTCACGCCATTGACCCACACCTAGACCATGCACCGACCATTCACCAATATTAACCCTGACTAAGCGTAATGTAGGAAAGCCCACCGCAGCAGTCATACGTCTTACTTGGCGGTTACGGCCTTCGCTAATGACTAACTCTACCCAACTGGTTGGAATACTGGCTCGATAACGAATCGGTGGATTACGTGGCCATAACTCAGGCTCATACAGCTTTTTGGCTAGCGCGGGTGAGGTGAGGCCATCTTTTAACATGACACCACGTTTTAGTTGAGCCACTGCATCGTCGCTAATGTCATTATCAAGTTGCGCCCAATAAGTTTTAGGTAATTTAAAACGTGGCTCAGTAATACGTGAATTTAACACGCCATCATCGGTTAATAATAATAAGCCCTCAGAATCATGGTCGAGTCGTCCACAAGGATGAATGCTCGGGTCGTCAAAAAAATCGGCTAGTGTAGGGCGGTCATCGGTGCGTCTAAATTGACAAAGCACCCCATAAGGTTTATTAAATAAGATAAGACGGCTCAAGGCTTTGTCCCCCATAAATTAAGAGTTTAGTATCATTTTTATTTATGGTTGTATTTATTATAAAAATGATGTTAAGCGAGAAATTTACCTAAATAACGATTACCATTAGCGCATAGCTTCGACCTTATGATGGTATGAGTTTGTTTTACAATCGGATATTGCTGACACATATTACGATTTATCTAAGTCTATATAACAAGGGAGAGCCTGTACAATGGGTTACCAGAAGATTGTGGTTCCAGCCGATGGCGACAAAATTACCGTAAATGCTGACCTGTCACTGAATGTTCCCAACTATCCTATTGTTGCCTATATTGAAGGTGATGGTATTGGTGTTGATATTACGCCTGTGATGTTAAAAGTGGTTGATGCGGCGGTTGCCAAAGCTTATGGCACTAAACGTGCTATTTCGTGGATGGAAGTGTATTGCGGCGAAAAAGCAGCGCGCTTATATCCTAATAATGATTATATGCCAAATGAAGCTTTAGAAGCGTTACGTGAGTTTGTAGTAAGCATTAAAGGACCATTAACCACGCCAGTTGGTGGCGGTATGCGTTCGCTTAATGTGGCTTTACGTCAAGAATTAGATTTATATGTCTGTGTGCGTCCTGTACGTTGGTTTGAAGGCGTTCCTAGCCCTGTAAGTCACCCAGAATTAACTGATATGACTATCTATCGTGAAAACTCCGAAGATATTTATGCAGGTATTGAATGGAAAGCAGATAGTCCAGAAGCTATCAAAGTGATTAAGTTTTTACGCGAAGAAATGGGCGTGAAAAAAATTCGCTTCCCCGAAGGTTGTGGTATTGGTGTTAAACCTGTTTCTAAAGAAGGTACACAACGTTTAGTGCGTAAAGCGATTCAGTTTGCGATTGATACCGATAAACCTTCTGTGACTTTAGTTCATAAAGGTAACATCATGAAATACACCGAAGGTGCATTCCGTGATTGGGGTTATGAATTAGCTGCCGAGCGTTTTGGTGCAGAGTTGATTGATGGCGGCCCGTGGATGAAGTTTAAAAATCCAAAAACAGGCAATGATATTATTATTAAAGATGTGATTGCTGATGCGTTTTTGCAACAAATCTTAATGCGTCCTGCCGATTACTCCGTGATTGCCACGCTAAACCTCAATGGTGACTATATTTCGGATGCTTTGGCTGCCGAAGTGGGCGGTATTGGTATTGCACCAGGTGCTAACTTGGGTGGCTCTATTGCCATGTTTGAAGCAACGCACGGTACAGCCCCTAAATATGCAGGCCAAGACAAAGTAAACCCAGGCTCGATTATTTTATCAGCCGAAATGATGTTACGTCATATGGGATGGACAGAAGCCGCTGATATGATTATTAATGGTGTACAAGGTGCAATTGCTGCTAAAACAGTAACTTATGACTTTGAACGCTTAATGCCAGATGCAACCTTGTTACGTTGTTCTGAGTTTGGTGATGCACTGATTCGTCATATGGAAGCTTAATTAACTTCGCATAAAAAGAGGGCGCATTTTTGCGCCCTTTTTGATTAAAACTGATAATTTAAGCCTAAACTAAATACTCCTTCACGGGTATTTATAGCACCATTATCGTTTTTATAGTCATGATTAACGGTTAATGCCACGACTTTAGTAATATTTTGTTTCAGCTGATGTTGTACCCGTGTAATCACGCTATCTTCGCCTGCCTCAACGGTGCTTTTGTGCGAAAATTTAGTATTAGCACTAATTTTCCAATCATAATCTAGGCTTAACAAGGCAATAGGGTCGTCTTTTGGTGTGGCCAAGCGTCTTTCGTTATGACGTAAACCTGGCCCTGCTTCAACTTTAAAAAAGTGGTTTTGTGTTTTAATGACTTCTTTACCTAAACCTAAAGATACAAAAGCTTGATACTCCGACGCGCTTAATACGTCTTTTTCCCATTGGGCGCGTAAAGTAAAAAAGTTGCGTTCACCAAAAAAATGCCGTGCTTTATAACTGGCTAAGTAACGTTCGGTGTCGGCGGTGCTGGCTACATCATCTTGTACGCTAATGCCTTCAGCACTAATCGTTTGTGTCCAAAATAAGCCTTTATGATTAAGAGATGTTTTGCCTCTAAAGGTGTCTTTACTGCCACTAGTCGTACCCATGCTAGCAATATAACCCGCATCAATGCTGCCATACCATGTTGCATTTTCTTCGTTGTCTTGGGCTAAACAGAGGTTAGAAAACAAAGGAAGTAAAAAAACAGTCGGCCAAAATCGCATAGTTGTTACCTTTTTTGAGCTTTAAAATACATTCATTAATGTAACTTTACAGCGTAAAAATGAATATTAAGAGTCTTTAATGATGCGTTATTTTAGCTAAGCTAACAAGTTTAGTTATGTTTTAGTTGTTTAAATGCCTCAATAGCGGCTTGACTGGCAAGGCGATGATTTACCATTGGCAAGGGATAATCTAAAAAAAGTTGTTGTTGTTTGCCGTGTGGCTCATGTATAGATTTAGCGTCTAAATGCGCTAATTCGGGGACATATTGACGGATAAAATCCCCATTAGCATCAAAGCGTTCACTTTGTAGCTTAGGGTTAAAGACTCTAAAATAAGGCGCGGCATCGTTACCTGTAGACGCACTCCATTGCCAACCGCCATTGTTGGCGGCTAAATCGCCATCAATTAAGCGTTCCATAAAGTAGCGTTCACCCCAACGCCAATCAATAAACAAATCTTTGCTTAAAAACATCGACACCACCATACGCAAACGATTGTGCATCCAACCAATAGTATTTAATTGGCGCATCGCGGCATCTACTAAAGGAAAACCCGTTTTGCCTTCGCACCAGCGTTTAAAGTCTGCTTCGTTGTGTCGCCAAGTCATGGCATTAGTTTCTAGTTTAAACGGTTGATTTTTACACACACGCGGAAAACCAACCATAATATGTTTATAAAATTCGCGCCATGCCAGCTCGCTAATCCATTGTTCTATGCTGTCGTTAGTGCCATGTGCAAGCTGTGCATTAACAGCCGCTTGATAACATTGACGAGATGAAATAGCACCAACCGCTAAATAAGGCGATAGCTTACTCGTGCTATCTAGTATGGGAAAATTACGTGCGTCTTTGTAAGTGCGTAGATGATGCTCACAAAAATATTGCAATCGTGCCAGTGCCGCATCTTCGCCTGCTGGCCAATATTCTTGTGCAACGGTTGGGCTAATATGTGATTCAAAGCCATTAATATTCGTAGGAATGGGAGAGGGGGCAATCGTGTGATGTCGTTTTCTAGGGCGAGGGGCAGGATATATTTTGTAGCCTTGATAGGCTATTTTTTGGAGCCAATTTTTTTTGAATGGTGTAAAAACCGAATAAAAACGACCTTCGCCCGTTAAAATTTGTGTGGGTGCTACTAAACATTGGTCATCAAAATCATGTGTTATGATGTTTGAGGTTAATAGGCGTTGCGTGAGGCTGTTATCACGTTTTACTTCATTGATTTCATATTGTTTATTATAAAAAAGATGATTGATGTCATGCTGTTGCATTAACTCAATCAGCGAGTCAATTTGGCTGTTAAAGTCGGGTGTTTGTATCACCAATAAAGGAATGTTAAGCGCATTTAAAGCTGTGCTTAGATGTTGTAGTGTTTTAAGCTCAAAATCGACTTTACACCCCGCCACATGATGTTGTTGCCATTGTGAGGGGCTTATAAAATAAACCGCCAATACATTAGCATCAGGTGACCTACAAGCCATAAATAACGCGCTGTTATCTATGGTGCGTAAGTCTGCCCTAAACCAAACTAAATGTTTTTGCATGTTAAATGACCTTAATGCCTTTACTACGTCGCCATTGCAAAACGGCTTGGCGCATAGAGGGTAAATCATGAAAAATTTGTACCGCCTCTACCTGACGACGACTATTACGCATAGCTCCTCCACCTGCCCAAATTTGCACACTTAAAGGCAATCTAAAGCGCAATTCCTCTAAAAAATCTATAGCACGATTTGCTGCAAAAGAAGAACTAAACGACAAAACGACTACATCCATTTTGTGTTTTTGCACCGCTTGTACAATCTCTCTAATGGGCATTTGTGCGCCAAAAGAAACCGCATCTACTTGGTCTAATCGTAATAANNGCAGGGCGCAAGTGAGCAATATTTTGTTTAACTAAGGCTTCGATTTCGGTGGTATATAAATGTTCTTCATAAACTTCTATTTTGCCTGCCATCCATGCGTCACCCACAATGTTATTGGCGTGTTGCATTAAATCCAAAATAAAAGCCTGTAAGCCTAAACGAATCAGTTGATGGTTAAGGTATTCGCGTACTCTGTAAGGTTCGCGGCTTTTAAGTGCGGCGAGTAATTCGGTTTCTAAGTTATTGGGGAGTGTGGCACTCGGGTTGCCATGACTTGAAGATACTAATTCTTCTAAGGCACTCATCTCTAAATCAATAATTTTACCCGGTCTAAAGCCTGCATCTAATAGACGGCGAATAATACGCAACTTGTTAATTTGCTCGGTACGGTAAACACGATCTCCTTGTGGGTCGCGGTCTGGTGTAGGAAAGCCATAACGACGTTCCCACATACGCAATAATTCTTTAGAAATGCCAGTCTCACGCTCTACTGCATTAATAGGAAGTAGGGTGCTTTTATCGGAGGCAATGCTGCTAACTAAAGTATTCATGATGTTTTTTTCCGAAAAAAAAGAGTAACTTCGCCAAGTTTAAAGCCAAATTTAGACATAACCGCTTTATTAATAAGCGTATGTTGGTCGTGTAAATACATCCAATCATCAAACTGTACATGGTAAGTTTTGTTATTAACGGGTAGAGCTAAAGTATAACGCCAGTTTAACACTGAACCCGCAACTATGCCGTTGGCAACGCCAATGACATCATCAGCACGACCTGTATAATGGCCGTTACCTAAGTCTTCTAAGTGCCAAATACGTTGTTGAGTCGTGCCATCGTCATAGACAAACTGTTCATCCAAAACGCCTTTATTGCCTTGCCATGTGCCTGTCATGTTGACATGAAAGCGTTTGACTAACTTGCCTGAGCGGTCTTGAAACTGTCCCCATGCCTCAAGTTCGCCGTTCAAATAGCTTTTTAGGTCTAAGGCAGGCGTAAGTGCTGCATATTGAGCAACAGGTGACGAGCTACACGCGGTGACTAATAACGCAGCTGCGGCTGCAACAAGTTTCATGGCTATTCTCGTGTTAATACTAAATGGCAGACACTGGTACGTTG
>DDBM01000072.1:0-779 GCA_002333125.1 Moraxellaceae bacterium UBA2032
GTCAAAATGCCACCAGGTCCTATTACAGCACCAACAGCAGGTATAGCGTATAAGCCACCTGGTTCTAAATATACCTATGCAAATGCTTTTTATGCACCGATGATTGCAGGTTATTATCGCGATGACAAAGACCCAGGTGTATATATGGGGCGTAAAGTTGCGCTAGAACGTATTACTTATTTGTCGCCTTCTGTTGCATATCAAATTAACGATGAATTGTCTGTTGGTTTGTCGATTGGTATGTCTTATCAAGCGATTGCTATGGATACAGACTTTAGAGCCCCTAACCCGTTAGTTGGTGTTTTTAGATTGTTTGATGATGAAATTTGTGGTCCATTTAGAGAAAATGCAAATTTAGTTACTGATTTGCTTCTCTTTGGTATTTGTAATGCTAACGAAAGTTTAGGGCCATTCAAAAAAGCTGCAAATTTAGATGTTTCTTTACAGCAAACTTTATCTCCAACCTATAATTTAGGCGTTTTGTGGGAGCCTAACGAACGTTTTGCATGGGGCGCAGTGTATCAAAGTGGTAATAAAATGCGCCTTAAAGGTAAGTACAAAGTTACTTATGCTAACGGTACGCGATCTATTATCAATGAGGGATTACAGTCTTCGATTACTGGCCAAATTTTAGGTGCAATTTTAGGCTTGCCAAGTTATATCCCAGAAAATGAGCAAGGTTTATTGTCTATGAATTTAGACTTTCCAGCGCATTTTCAAACAGGTATTAAGTATAAGTTATTACCACAGTTGCAGATTAATTTTGACGTAGGTTGGAC
>DDBM01000072.1:803-15429 GCA_002333125.1 Moraxellaceae bacterium UBA2032
GCAAAAATGTTTGGTCTAGGTATGGGTTATCGTTTTGACCCAGATACTGATATTGATTTAACGCTAATGCATTTAATCAGTCGTGATACAGTGCCTGCCAATACCAGTACATTGTTAAACCAAACTGGGGTAACCAATGCAATGTATAACCCTTATGCAGGTTTAGATGCAAAAACAAAAGCGACAGTTAATATTATGGGATTAGTTTATCGGACGCGCTGGTAATGAAAGTTGTTTCTAGTGTTTCTTTGCTTTTAGCTATGTTAATGGCTGATGCAGCCTATGCAGAGGAACGAGCATATCCCGTTATTGATGCACAAGGACGTGTGCAAATACTAAAAAGTGATGTCCCTACATCAGAAAAAAAAACTGAAACTACGAATGATAAAAAAGTAATAGTTCAACCTAAGACTGGTAAATCTGATGCCTTTAGAAGTTTAGATGATGATGTGTATGTTGATTCTGAGTATTTAGAACAAAAAAACTTTAATTTAGAAGATAAAAAACGTTTTTATTATGTTCCTAATGGTGCATTAGGGCAGCAAGTAATTGAAAGTGATAATAATACGCCTAGCGCATCTTCCTCGTCGCTAATTATGGCAAAAAAAAACCGTCGTGAAGCATTTTATTCGGACAGCTATCAAGTAATAGATGAAAAGCTAATTGATATTCAAGCACCTGTAATTATAAGTTTTTGCCAACAAAATGATAAACTAAAAAAATATTTACGTCCCTTTAAAGAAATCAATCCATTATGGTTAGGGACTGATGGTGCTATTCATGAAGATATTGATCGTGCCTTAGTCTTGCCACAGAGTAACCTAGCAGAAAAAAAACTACGTATTTCTTCGTTTGCAACAACTAATAAAAAGCCCAAATTTTATGTACCAATCGTAAGTTTTTTAGATGCACAAGGTTGTTTCTTATCGGGAGCATGGCAATATTGGAGTCGCGCATACCCTGCAACAGAGCATCAGTTTGCGTCTGTAGAGGGTTTATTAGCGATGCCTAAAAACACAAAATACATTGTTTTTTCTCGGCCTGATTCAAAATTATCAGCAGGGTTGCCTCAACAGCAATCAGGCTCACTTGTAATAGAAAACGAATAATAGCCTTAAATTGTAAAAGCAATTAAGGCATGATGTTAGAGGAATAATTTAATGAAACTGACTTGTCGCTTATTGGCTTTACCTGTGCTTATTTCTTTATTGATGGCATGTGGTGAGGGCTCTAATACTTTGGTTGACCCAAAAATAACAGAAGCTGAAACGACAACTACATGTCAAGATACTAAAATTTGCATTAGTGGTCAGTTTGTTGATGAAGTGGTCGTGGGGCTAAATTATACATGTAATTTAGTAGAGGGAATCACCGATGATGATGGGGTGTTTACATGCCCAAATAACTCTGTTGCTACTTTCTTTTTAAAGTCGGCAACGGGTAAACGCAAAATTATCATTGGTAAGTATCGTGTACGTACTTTAGGTAGTCTGTCTGCAGATAATCTAATAAAAAGAAATTTAATAGTAACACCTAGTGATTTGCTTACTTCGATAGACACATCTACGTCAACAAGTGGTTCGGCCGTTCAATTACCAAATGTGTTGCGTTTATTACAAGCCTTAGATAGTGATGGTAACAGTTCAAATAATGCTATTAATCGTATTGTTATTGATCCTAAAGATAAAAAAGCAATTGATGAGCTGACAAGTGATGTTGTTATAACTGACTTCTCAAAAACAACATTAGACTTTGATACTTTACTTAAGCCTATGTTTGATACAATTACAGGAAAATCGATTAGCTCTATCACTCCTGAACAAGCATTAGTACGTTATCAGGCATCGTTACCCGTGATTCATGGTGGTGTTTATGAAATTGTACCTAATATTGCGGGTGTAATTAACAATGATTCAAGCCAAACGTTTAATGGAATGTTTGGCCGCTGGACTAACTCCGACTTGCACTCTATGGTGTCCATGTTTTTTCTAGTAGATAGAGAGGGCAAAACAATTGGTAATGCTTTAGAGTGGCAAAATACATTCACTGATACTCAGCTAAATAACGATCTGATTATTAATCGTCTGTTATTTGGTGTGACACCGAGTTACCTAGATTTTAGTTCAAATGATATGGGATTTGACAGTAGTGGTAAGGTTAAGTCTAATTTTATTTTGAACTCTGCGACAGGAAAAGTCAAAATAACCCAAGGGACAGTATTAAAAGGAAGTATTGCTGGTAGCGAGCGCTTTTATCGTAATACCTATGGTTTAACGGATACCGAGGTCTTTGATAGTACCAAACTAGGTTTATGGCAACGTACAGGCAATGATAATGTCACTCAATTGAACGGTACGTTTAATTTGCAAAAGAATCGAGATATTAATATGTATTTAGATTCAACGATTTGGAAAACCATTGATAATGTTGCCGTAGGCGATAAACCTATCTTTCCGTTACATTTAAAAATGACTTTACGTGATGGTGATAGAACAAGTCTCTGTGGTGGCAGTACAGGAAATGGTTGCCTACTAGGAGAAATGGGTATTACTATTTTGGCTAATGGTAATATTATTACGGATAGAGATAATAATTGTGGTGTGGTAGATCCTATAACTCTTCAAGATACTGTTAGTGCTATGCAAGAGCATCGTTTAGGATTGGTTGCGACAGTGTTACGTGATAATACTCAAAAGGCAGTTCCTTTAATTTCACCTATTATGTTGGTTGGTAGTTGGGCGAGACAATTGCCAAGTACAGACCCTTGGCAAAAGTTTTATGGTATATATATGGGTGCATCTGCAGGTTTTCCTGGTGGAACAAAAGTTCAGATTGATGTTTCTAGAGTGTTAGAAAAGATAGTGAATATGCAACATCAAGAAGATGAGCAAGCGAGTTATGGTGTAACGCCTTTATGGAACAACTATATTAAGTCTATGCAGTCATATAGTATGACTGCAGAAGAAAAAACTGCTATTCAACCACAGTTGAGTGGCTTGGTGACTAATGTACAAACACAAGCCTGCTATAATCCTCAACCTAAGCAATAATTTGCCTAAAATAAAAAGCCGCTGTTAACAGCGGCTTTTTTGTTTGTACTTATATAAATCTAAGCAAAACGGCGACGATACAGTGGTTGATTTTGGTCTATGCTAGCTTGATAAACTTCGCTAAAATCAGTTAAGCCTTGTAAAGAAACTTGTAAGTCTTTGTCGGCACGAACCGCAAAACTGTTAAAGCCACAGCGTTTTAGGTAAAACAAGTTATCTTTAAATACATCACCTGTGGCGCGTAGCTCGCCTGTAAAGCCATAGCGTTGACGTAATAACACGGCATAAGAATAACCACGACCATCGGCAAAAGCAGGAAAGTCTAACGCAATAATATCAAGTTGCGTTAGTGACTCAATAATCGCTTCGGGATGTTGGTCGGGTTTTAGCATTACGCCTTTTTTATAGGGGTGTGCTAAAACAGCCTCTTTTTGGCTTAACCAAATATCAAGACTAACGATAATGTCGTTATTGGGTAAAGAGCCTGCCTCAACAATAACTTGATAACTATCGGCAACAATCGCACCGTCTTTAATGATATTAGGCATAAACACGCTCCTTAAATTTGGCTATACCAATGCGGCGATAAGTTTCTAAGAAACGTTCGTTTTCTTGACGGTTGTCTAGGTAAGTATTTAAAATTTCTTCGACTACATTGGCCATTTCTTCGGCTTCAAAAGAAGGGCCTAAAATAGAGCCTAAACTGGCATCATGGCCTGAGCTACCACCTAAAGACACTTGATAAAATTCGCTGCCTTTTTTATCAACACCCAAAATACCAATGTGTCCCACATGATGATGACCACAAGCATTCATACAGCCAGAGATATTAATATCTAATTCGCCAATATTATAAACTTCTTCTAGGTCATCAAAACGACGTTGAATTTGCTCGGCAATGGGAATGGATTTGGCATTTGCTAATGAACAAAAGTCTCCACCAGGGCAACAAATAATATTGGTTAAAAAGCCAATATTAGCGGTTGCAAAGCCTAACGCAGAGACTTGTTGCCATAGTTCAAATAGTTGTTCTTGGCGCACGTCGGCCAAGACAATATTCTGTTCGTGGGTAGTACGTACTTCGCCAAAACTATATTTGTCTGCTAAGTCGGCAACCGCTTCCATTTGCTCACTGGTTATGTCACCTGTGGCTACCCCTGTCTTTTTAAGTGACAAGGTAACAATACGATAGCCTGCTTTTTTATGTGCATGNNTGCGTAAGCTGGCTCAGTAAAAAAGCTAGCTAAACGATTTAACTCTTGAGCAGGTACACGTAACGCTTCGGTGTTAGTGTGTAAAAACTCAGCTTCGACTTTTTGAGCAAAGACTTCTGGCGTGAGGGCCTTAACCAAAATTTTAATGCGTGCTTTGTACTTATTGTCTCGGCGACCATATAAATTATAAATACGCACAATCGCTTCTAAATAAGCAATTAGCTCAGTTTGAGGTACAAAATCACGAATTACTGCGCCAATAATAGGGGTACGACCTAAACCTCCACCCACTAAAATTTTATAGCCAATCTCGCCAGCCTCATTTTTGACAATATAAACGCCAATGTCATGTATGGCAGTTGCCGCACGGTCAACATCAGGATGGGCATTAACGGCAATTTTAAATTTACGCGGTAAAAAAGCAAACTCAGGATGAAAGGTTGACCACTGACGAATTAACTCACACGTCGGGCGTGGGTCAATAACTTCACCTGCAACAACCCCTGCAAATTGGTCGGTGGTGGTGTTACGAATACAATTACCGCTGGTTTGAATAGAGTGCATTTGCACTTGAGCCAGTTCAGCTAAAATATTAGGCACTTGTTCGAGTTGTGGCCAGTTATATTGAATATTTTGACGGGTACTAATATGGGCATAACCACGGTCGTATTGACGTGCAATATGGCCTAATCTGCGTAATTGTGTGCTAGACAACATGCCATAAGGAACGGCAACACGCAACATAGGCGCGTAACGTTGTATATAAAGGCCGTTTTGTAAGCGAAAGGGACGAAACTCATCTTCGGTTAATTCGCCCGCTAAATAGCGTTGGGTTTGGTCGCGATATTGGGCGACACGTTGGTCAACGATTTTTTGGTCGTAAGCGTCGTATTGATACATAAGCCTTGCACTGTGCTTGTAAAATAAAGCGCGAAGCATAGCAAGTCTTGCTATATAACTAAAATGCTTTTTATCTATATAGGCTGTTGGTTTTAGTGATAAGCGTTATCGGTTACGTGTGAGTTTTATCAGTGACACAATGATTAATCTGTTTTGTACATCTAAAAGCATTAGAATATGTCAGTTTTAAAAGTAAGCAATGACTCTAAAAATTTGGGCGTTGTTGTGCAAACGTATCTATTGAGATTTATTCATGTCAAACGCTATCACCCCACAAATAAATAATAAAAATAAAAAACGATTATTAGGTTTAGGTTCATTATTGAGTGTTTATAGTCTTTTAGGATTTGTTTTAGCACCTGTTATGGTGACTAAAGTGGCAAAAGACTATGTACATGAACAATTATATTTAGATTTAAGTTTAGAAAACGTCGAAATTAATCCTCTAACTATTGCGGTTAAATTACAAGGTTTAGCTATTAAAACAGCAGAAGGGGAGATATTAGTCTCGGCGAGAGATGTTTATCTTAATGCAAGTTTGCTGCGCTCAATTTGGAAACAGGCGGTATATGTTGAAGAGTTAGATATTATTAAGCCTTATATTAATGCCAATATCAATAAAAATGGCCAGTTAAACTTATTAAAGCTGATTCCTCCTGATGATAATAAAGAACCAAGTCATATAACATGGCAATTAGCTGTTTTGGGTATTCATCAAGCTCAAGTTGATTTTGTGGATAACAGCTTAAAGCAGCCATTTAACGCACAAATAAAAAATATTAATGTGCAGTTAGCTAGCATTAGCTCGTTAAATAGTCATCAGGGAAACTATCAGTTTGCCGCACAAACCGCACAGCGCGAAAAACTATCTTGGCAAGGAACGATTGCTTTAAATCCAGTCCGTTCTCAAGGTCATTTTAGTATTGAAGCGTTGCAGTTAACTACGCCGACTGACTATATGGCAGAGGCTTTACCAGTCAAAATAAAGCAAGGCACAGTTAATGTCGCTGCAAATTATCAACTACAAATAACCAATGAGCAGCCTCAATTAAGTATAAGCCAAGGAAAAATAAGCTTACTTGATGTGTCGGCTCAAATGAAAAATAACTCATCTATTGAGTATTTATTGCCTAAAGTAGAGCTAACACAGCTAAATATAGCGTGGCCAGAAGCTCAAGCCTCATTTGATAATTTGTTATTACAACAGCCGCAAATAAAAGACATCAAAAATAACTACATCATCGCTATGTTAGAAAGCATTAATTTAAATCAAGCGAAGTGGCAGCAAAAAAATAACAACCTTAGTTTGCATGAATTTAGCGCACAACAATTTTCTTTAAATACACCCTCCGCGCCATTGTTAGTATTGCCACAATTAAATGTGAGCCAATTTATAATGGATGATAGTCAATTAAATACAGGACGTATTGTGTTAACAGGCGGTCAAACAGCCTTTAACTTATTTAAAACTGGCCAAAATAACTGGCAGCAAGAAATTAAAAAATTAATAGCACAATTAATACCTGTTACACATGATAAACCTAAAATAGAAGCCTCAAAAACGCCCATAAAATATCATTTGGGTGGGTTGTTAATAAAAGACTTTGTTGTTAATGCACAAGATAACCAACAAACACCTGTCTTTAAACAAAAAATCACCATTAACTCTGTGCAAATTCACCCTGAATTAGATTTGCAAAAACCACATCAATTAACGGCTGATTTAGTATTGCAAACAGGTGGTAAATTGCAGCTTTCTGGCAGCCTACAAGAAGCCCCCTTAACGATAGATGCGAAGTTGAATTTAACTAAATTAAACTTGCCGCCATTGGCTTCTTATTTAAAAGATGTTGCTTTGTTGAGTTTAGAGAGTGGTCAATTAGCGGTTGATGGCGACTTACACTTTCAACAACAGCCTAAACTACAAGCAACGTTTAATGGCAAGGTTGGCATTAATGATTTTGCGCTAAATGACTTAAAACTTAATGAGCGTTTTTTGGCATGGAAACGCTTATTGGCTTTGGGTATTAAATGGCAATTAGAGCCAATGTCGCTTTATGTAAAAGAGATAAACACTGAGCAGCCCTTTGGTCGGGTGATTATTGCGCCCGATAAAAGCATTAATTTAGCGCAAGTGCTTGTGGCTGATTCTAAAAAAGCCTCAGCAGCCAAAAAATCTACGCCAATGACGCTTAAAATAGATAAAACCATTGTGAGTAATGGCTCAATGCTGTTTGCCGATTTAAGTATTACGCCGCAGTTTGCTACAGGTATTCAAGCCCTTAATGGCTCAATTATTGGTATTTCTAGTGCGGCAAACAGTGATGCTAAAATAGATTTAAAAGGCCAAGTTGACCAGTATGGTAAAGCGATTATTTTGGGCGAATTAAACCCCTTTAGCCCAGATAAAAACACCAATATGAGTGTTAAGTTTGATAATATCGAGCTCACCACACTTACTCCATATTCCTCTAAATTTGCAGGATACCGTATTGATAAAGGCAAATTAAATTTAGATTTAAATTATAAAATTGCAAACCGTGAGTTAATTGCGACTAATAAGGTTGTGCTAAACCAGTTAACACTTGGCGAGCGTGTTGATAGCCCTGATGCTAAAAATCTTCCTATTCGTTTGGCAATAGCCTTATTAAAAGACAGTAATGGTTTGATTGATTTAGATATTCCTATTACGGGCAGTTTAGATGACCCTCAATTTAAAGTTGCGCCTATTGTGTGGCAAGCGATTGTTAATGTGATTACTAAAGCAGCTACAGCGCCTTTTAAATTTATTGCTAATTTAGTGGGTGGCGGTGAGGATATGGATAGTATTGCATTTAAGCCGACCCAAGTTACGTTACAACAAGAGCAAAGTGAAAAGCTCGTTAAAATGGCTCAGGCTTTACAAAAGCGACCAGAGCTTAATATTGAAATTCGTGGCGCATTTAATAGTCAACAAGAGAGCCTATTATTAAAAGAAGATAAGTTTAAACAGGCTTTACAAGTGGCAATGGTTAAAATGGGTACAGAGTTACGCGCAGTCGAGTTTTTGTATAAGCAACAATTTGGGCTAGAGCGTTTCAAGCAGCAGCAAGTATTACAATTCAAGCCAAGTACCGATAGTACAAAATCTGTCTTACAAACAGAGCCTTTGGCGTATCAACAAGCATTGAAGCAACAATTAATTGACGCTCAACCTAAAGTAGAAGGTGAGTTGCGGCAGTTAGCTTTAGAGCGAGCAAAAAATATTCGTAATGAATTAGTTGAAAATCAACATATTGCAGATGGCCGTATTTTTATTTTAGAGCCAGTCGATAGCGTTAGTACAAGTACCGATGCTGTGATTAGTAAAATATCTATAAAGCAACCCTAGTTGGTTTTGTAGGATTGTTTGACATTTTGTGTTGTGGGTTTTTAGCTCTGCGTGTTAGTATTTGGCGGTAAAATATCGGATATGATACTTCATCACGGGTGAGTTATGACCTTTAAAGCGGCAGAAAGCCTAGCAGAACAAATTGCACGTCATGTGGGGCGGCAAATTGTCACGGGTGACTTGGTAGAAGGCGAACGCATTCAAGAGCTTCGTATTGCGAGTGAGTTAAATGTTAGTCGGGGTTCGGTGCGTGAAGCATTGTTGCTTTTGGAACGTCGTCGCCTAATTAATATTTATCCACGTCGTGGTGCGGTTGTGGCCGAAATGTCGGCACAGCAAATTAGAAGTTTATTTGAAGTCATTACGTTGTTGTTGGGGGTTATTGCGCGCCGTGCAGCAGATAATTGGCGACAAGCTGATGTTGAGCCATTTACGCAGTTATTAGAGCAATTACAAAACTTGTCACGTCAGGGTGATATTGAAGGCTTTTATGAAGGCTCGTTTGAGTTTTTTCGTTTAGGTTATCGTTTTGCACTCAATACTTATATTGAAGAAATGCTTGAAGATTTACAGCCTGCGTTACAACGTAGTTATTATTTAGCCCTGCATACTAACAAGCGCGAATTACAAGAGGCACATAATCATTTTAAAGCGATTATGGAAGCTATTTTGTTGCGTAAAAGCGACCAAGCCGTCATATTAGTTGAAGAGTTTTGCCGTCATTTGCGTAATTTGGTGTTAGATTCTTTAGCACGTATGAAACAAATTGAATTGGCTTGGGCGCAACGTTCACGTCGTTAATTAAAGTTTGGGTGCATCACCTTTGTACTACACTAACGCCATCAACTAGCTGCGGTGTGGGGTACAAAACAACTTGCTCACCCGTTTTTAATCCCGAAAGTATTTGTGCCTGTGTGCCATTGTTATAACCCACATTAACGCTAGTTAGTTGCGCTATGCCTTTATGTATTTTAAAAACCGCCCATTTATTATTCACTCTAAACAAAGAACCCGAAGGTACAACCAATGCGTGGTCATCTTTCCAAACAATAATATGAGCTTCGACTCTAAAGCCTTGACCTAGCTTTTGATACTTGTCTGCGCTGTCACTAAATTTAACGAGAACATTAACACGTTGTTCTTCCACGCCTAACGCCGAGTATTTTGTAAAGGCAAAAGGTTCAATTTTGGCAATCGTACCGTGTAAGTCGTTGTTGCCTCCCCAATTACTGATGGTGACAGGATTACCTACAGCGACCTTAACGGCATCGGTAGAAAGTAGCTCAACTAAAACTTCTAAATCATTGCTAGTATCACCAATCGTAATAATTGGTGTGCCTGCTACAAGATAGTTTTCGCTTTTTTGCTGTATTTGTAGTATTTGTCCCGTTAACGGGGAAGTGACCATAATATGGTTTTTTGAGGTGTTAGATGTGGCGTTAAAACCAATAAGTCCCGTTTTGGCATTGGCGACATCTGCTTGACGCATGGTAATTGTGGCTAATGCTGTTTTAATATTAGCGGCTTGTATGCTTAATAGTGTTTTGAGACGATCATATTCTGCTTGAGAAATTAACTGCTTTTGGTATAAGACCGCGGCACGTTGGGCTTCTTTTTGAGCTAAGGCTTTATCGGAGTGTGCTTTTTCAAGTTCAGTTTGTGCCACGTTGAGTGCAGCTTGTGCCATGTTGAGGTTTGCTTGAGCTTGTTGCGTAGCTTTTTTATCAAGCAAGGGTAGTGATGTGGGCTGCATTTTAAAAAGTATAGATTGATTTTTAATGACTTTATCGCCAGCTTCTACCTCAACACGTAATAACTGACCTGTAATGGGGGCTGAAACCACATAAGCTTGATGCACTTGTGTTTTGCCTTCTTCACTAATAGTCAACTGCATAGGCTCGGTTTTGACTTGAGCAATATCTACCGCGATAGCGCGTGGCCAAAAGGCATACAGTAAAATAGCACTCACAAATAAAATAGAGCCTATAACAAATAGACGTTGGGTGTTTTTTTTGGAAGACATAATTATTCTCGTACTTTAAGTGTGGCAACTAAGTCAAGTGTGTCAATATCTCGTTTGACTAACCAAGCTGAGGCTATAGTAGCCAAGATGACAGCCAGAGCAGCGATGCCATAACTAGATGCCGAGAAATAGTTAGGAACACGATAAATATCGGTACTAAAAGCGGTAGCGACTACATCAGATAAAAAATAACCTAACATAGAACCTAAAGGTAAAGCCAATAGCGTAATAATGCCTAACTCACCAAGTAGCACAAAACTAGCTTCATTTTTATATAGGCCGATGACTCGTAAACTTGACAAATCACGCATTCGTTCTGCAAAACTAATACGCGCATTGTTATATACAATGCCAAACGTAATGATGGCAGCAATGCCTGCCATTATGTAGCGCATAGCACCTGCGCCTGTATTCATCATCTTTTCAAAAGACGCACGCGCCTCTGAGCGCAGACTCACCCCTGCAACTACAGGCATTTTTTTTAGCTTTTGATAAATTTGTGTGCTGTATTGGCTATTAATGCGTAAATAAGCACCTGATATACGCTCACCTTCATTTAAGGATTGACTCAATGAGAGCCGATTATAATAAGCAGGCGCACCTAATAAAGGATTGGCTAAAGCAATAACGGGCAGTTGTATAACGGGGCGACTGGCTTCTTGTGCCTCAATTGTTAATATATCACCTGCTTTAATGTGTAATATATTAGCCAATGCCTGCGCTAAAACAATACCATCATCACGAATGTAAACTTCATTAAAGCTATCATCTACCGCACGATACAAACTCGGTTTGTTGTTTAGACCCGTGATGACTCCCCGATAACGATATAAGCCATGTGTCAGAACAGCAGGTATTATTCTAAATGGCTCTACTTGCAATACGCCTTGTAATCGACCGAGTTCTAATACCGCTTTGGGTGATAAAGGATGAATAAAGCTCACGGTGACATCACTGCGGTCAATCACCGAAAAGTTAATATCTAATGTTTTATTAAATCCTGTCATCACGCTTAACATGGCAACCGCCAATGCCATACCAATAGAAATGCCTAGTACCGAACTCAATGCACGCCACGGTTGACGCACAATTGAGCGAAGTACCATTTTGCTAGGTTGGTCTAAGTGACGCATCCAGTTAAGGGGAATATGGACTATTTTGCTATAGTCTATGGGGGTTGGAGGGCGCATAGATTCGGCAGGTGTTAAAGCAAAGATTTTATTTAAAACAAATATGCCCCCTGCGGATGCGGCCAAGATACTGGTGACAAAGCCAATAATAAAAGTTCGTGGCTCGACATTAAATATTAAAAAGGGAAATTTAAAATAAAATTGATAAAAAACGCTTAAGCTGTGTCCAGCAATCATACCGAGTACACAACCCAGTATCGCTCCTAACAACGCAATTGCTAAAATAAATTCATAATAATGCAAACTAATTTCTATATTGGTATAGCCAAAGGCTTTTAATAAGCCAATTTGTCCTCGTTCTGCTTGAACCATTCTGGAAATGACGATGTACAGTAAAAATGCAGCCACACCCAAAAAAATCGGTGGAATGCCTTGGCGTGATGATTTTAACCCTGCAATTTCCTCGCTTACAAAACGGTCTGATAAATGCTCTTTAATGCCATATGCACCTCTTGCACCATAAGGTGCAAGCACACGGTCAATAGTAGAAATAATACTTTGCTGTACAATATTTTCATCAAGACGTAATAAAATTTCGTTATAGGCACCCTCTAAATCATAAGCCGCCGACAAAGCGGCTTGGCTCATCCAAATCACCGCAAAACGGGTATCATCAGGCATCAATTCGTTAGGTGGTGTGGTATATAAAAACTCAGGTGCTTGAGCAAAGCCGACAATGTTAAATTGATGTCGTGCGCCATTAAGTGTGGCGGATAAAGTACCGCCCAATTTAAGATGATGAGCTTGAGCAAAAGACTCAAGTAAAATAATTTCGTCTTTATGTTGAGGATTAAGTTTGCGTCCTGCACTTACATAAATATCATTAAGATGTGGCGCATGAGTATCAGGCAAAGACACGGCTTGTGCAGGTAGGGGTAAGGCAATATTAGGCAAGTCAATCAGTGCTTGGCCATTAACACGGCCTTCGGCAATAACAACACCGTCAATGTTAGCCATATTGCTAATAAGATGTGCAGGAATACGCTGTGCAGGGGCAAATATATCCGCAAGCCGATAACGTTCATAATAGGCTTGTTTGGTATTTTCTAAGGAACTCACAAGGCCATCCATCATCACTAACATCATCACCCCTAAGGCAATAACAACAGTAATGGCACTCGCTTGCCCCTTAACACGCCATAAATCACGCCCTAGCTTTTTATGTAATGGCTTCATGTGTCACCCTTGAGTGATGGCTTTACCAAACAATATTTTCGGCAGATTTTTTATTTTTATTAACAATAACTTGCTTGATTGTTCCATCCAAAAAATGAATCACGCGGTCGGCCATTTCTGCGGTTGCTGTGGCGTGTGTAATAATAATTACCGTAGTATTAAGCTGCTCATTAATGTCTTGTAAAACACGCAAGACGGCACGTCCTGTATTACTGTCGAGTGCGCCTGTGGGTTCATCGCAAAATAATACACTCGGTTTTTTGGCAATAGCTCGTGCAATCGCAACACGCTGTTGTTCACCTCCCGATAATTGTGAAGGATAGTGATGCAAACGATGTTCAAGCCCAACTAAAGATAATGCTTCATCTGGTGTAAACGGATTGGCGGCTATTTCGGTAACAAGTTCTACATTTTCATAAGCAGTTAAACTAGGCATGAGATTATAAAATTGAAACACAAAACCTACATGTTGACGACGATATTGAGTCAACGCATGTTCATTCATGGCCGTTAATGCGTGGTCTAAAAAAGAAGCGGTACCACTTGTAGCCGAGTCTAAGCCACCTAAAATATTCAAAAAAGTTGATTTGCCACTGCCTGATGCCCCAAGCAGTACAATTAACTCTCCTTGCGGTATTTTAATATCAACATCACGCAACGCATGTACAACAGACTCACCCGTACCATAGGTTTTACAAAGCTTTTGTGTAGTAAAAACATAAGGGGTAGATGTCACAAAAGTACTCCTAAGAAGAGCAACTAATCTCTAAATGTTGTCCCCAATCGGGTGGGATATTGGCGTAATGTTCATAATTTGGATGTTCGTCATAAGGATTTTGTACCAGCATTAACAAGGTATCAATTTCACTAAAGTCGCCTTTTTCGGCTTTTTCAATGGCAATTTGAGCTAAATAATTGCGTAAAATATATTTAGGGTTGGTGGCTTGCATTTGTTGTTGACGTTGCAAATTAGTGGTTTTTTCTTGGGCTAAACGTTGAGTATAACGCTTAAACCAGTCATCAAACTTAGCGCGGTCTAGGCAATCATCACGCAAACTACATTGTATATCTTCTTGGTTTATATGACTTAACGCTCTAAAGGTGCGTGTATAGTCCATGTTGTTTTTCATTAAAATATCTAATAAATCAAAGGCAAGGGCGTTGTCTTGCTCGTTATTTTCTATTAAACCCAATTTGGCTTTTATGCCTTTATAGTAAGTGTCTAGCAACGTTGCTTCGTAGCTTTGCAACGCCGTCATAATGTCTTCTTTGTCTATTAACGGCGATAGCGCATAGGCCAGCGCATTTAAGTTCCATAAGCCAATACTCGGTTGTTGATTCCACGCATAACGGCCTGTATTGTCGGAGTGATTACAAATAAAACTCGGCTGATAAGCATCTAAAAAGCCATAGGGACCATAATCAAACGTGCAACCTGTAATCGAAAAGTTATCGGTATTCATCACCCCATGAGCA
Organism: Moraxellaceae bacterium UBA2032; assembly: GCA_002333125.1. Lineage (GTDB taxonomy): Bacteria > Pseudomonadota > Gammaproteobacteria > Pseudomonadales > Moraxellaceae > Agitococcus. Next base: position 15,203 of record DDBM01000072.1, read on the forward strand.
AAACCTACCAATTGCCATTGCGCCATTAAAGTAGCGGTGCGCGTAACAATCTGTTGCAGCAAGTTTGCATAAGGTTTGGGGCTGTGTTGACAGCTTGGATAATGCCGTTGAATAACATAATCGCTAAAGCTTTTAAGAAGTTTAGGCTGATTATTAAAAATCCATTCAAAGTGACCAAAACGAATATGGCTATCTGCTACGCGCACTAAGGTCGCGGCGGTTTCGGT
>DDBM01000072.1:15528-17472 GCA_002333125.1 Moraxellaceae bacterium UBA2032
TCTAAATCTAAAAGCTGCGCAACTTGCGGGTTAAAATGCACGACATGAGGGGCATAAATGGCTTGTGGTGCTACATGAGTAAATAGCTTGCTATCTAGGCGGGCAAAGGTATTGTCAAAGTTTAAGCTATGCAGAGTGGACATTGCTTTGGTTGCTCTGTGAGGCGATAAAGAGCGTTGATAATATCACATCAAAACGGTTATTTATGATGTGCTAACTCAATCAAGCCTGTTCCACACATCTACAACTCGGAAAGCCCGAACAGCCCCAAAAGTTTTGGCCATCACTTTTACGCGCCCGCAAAACCATCGGTTTTTGACATTCAGGACAAGTTTTTGCTGAATTGCTCGTTGCGGTACTTACTTTGGCTTTGGCGCGTGGTTTTTTAGCAGTTGAGGATATTGTTTTTGTACTTGATAATTTGGCTCTTGGCGCACGTTTGGTTTTAATCGGCAAATCATTTTTAGCTTCAGGGCTACTTAAAAGAATGGTCGCGGAAGCAGCAATGCCAATCAGTTTTTCAATACTTGCCCGTTGTTTGGCCAAAAAAGCCTCGGGGTCTAGTCCTTCTTTTTCGATAGCTGTTAATTCTTGCTCCATCATCGCGGTGGCAATCGGGCTTTTGACTTCTTTGGGTAAAGCTTTAATTAACTCGCGGCCTGTGGTGGTGGCGGTGATATTTTTGCCAATACGCTCAATAAAGCCTCTATCCACTAAGGTTTTTAAAATACCTGCGCGGGTTGCTTCTGTGCCTAAACCTGCATTTTCTTTGAGTAGTTTTAACCATTTGTTATCAATGTCTTTGGTTTTGGAGGCAACAACACGATGCACACTTTCCATATCACTAATCAGCGTGCCATCGGTATAAGCTTTAGGCGGATGTGTTTGTTTTTGGCGTGCTTCGGCGGCGAGTTTTTGTGCGTATTCCCCTAATGTTATTGGCGGTAAGGCTTGTTCGGGTTCTTTATCGTCAGCCTCGGTATTATCGGTTTTAGTTTTGGCTTTATGAGGTGGATATAGCACCTTCCAACCTTCTTTGAGGGGAATGTTACCCGTTGCTTTAAAGCGTTGTTGGCCAAAGGTTGTTTCAACGTCGGTTTTTTCAAATTCATAGTTAGGAAAAAATTGCGCCAAATAAGCACGCGCAATTAAATCATAAATTTTTTGCTCTTTGTCTTTGAGTTGCACATAACTTGCGCCATTACCACGAACAGGAATAATGGCATGATGCGCGGTGACTTTTTTATCATTCCATGCACTTGATTTTAAAGACGTATTGGCTTGTTGCACAAAAGGCGCAAGAGTCGGGTAAATGTGTGTTAGTGCCGCTAAAATGTCTTGTGCTTCGCTATGTTGCGACTCAGGTAAATAATCACAGTCGGTACGNNTGGCATCTTTTTGTAAGCGTGATAAACGATAAGGTAACGGTGGGGTAGTTTGTAATTTTCTCTTTTCTAAGAGGCTAATCACGCCAGTTTTTGGGATTTGTAAAATGCTATTAGCAAAGTCTAGGTCGGTAATTTTGCCGTCGGCATAACGGTCTTTAAGTGATTCGGGCGCAAGCCATGTTGCCCAAAAACTGCCGTTTTCTACGCCAACATGAACCATTGGCACATAATAGGTTTTGCTGACAAAAGTTTCGATGTCGTGGTCGCGCATGGCAATGAGTGCCAGCGTGGGTGTTTGCACTCGACCAATACTTACCACACCACGATAACCATGTTTTTGCGCTGCCAAAGTAAAAGCGCGTGATAAATTCATGCCCACTAACCAATCGGCAATAGAACGTGTTTGTGCTGCCTCAAAGAGGGGCGCATACTGTAAATTACTCTGTAAATTGCGTAAGGCTTTTTGAATAGATGCGCTGTCTTGTGCTGCTAACCATAAGCGTTTAACGGGTTTTTTATTTTTATGATGTTGTAACACCCAATCGACTAATAATTG
>DDBM01000216.1:0-3471 GCA_002333125.1 Moraxellaceae bacterium UBA2032
GTCACACAACATCCTGTTTATCAGCTTTAAGGGAAAAACGATAACCTGTACCACGCACGGTTTGAATAAATCTATCATAACCAAACGGTTCTAAGGCTTTACGCAAACGACGAATATGAACATCAATGGTACGGTCTTCTACATACACATTACCACCCCAGACTTGGTCGAGCATTTGGGTACGGGAGTAAGCACGCTCTTGATGGCTCATAAAAAAGGCTAATAAACGGTATTCGGTAGGCCCCATTTCAATAGGGCTTTCATTGGCGGTAACACGATGACTCACAGGGTCAAGCACCAAACCTTCGGCCTCTATCATTTTTTCGCCACTTAAGGCCGAGGCGCGTCTTAATACCGCTTTAATGCGTGATACTAATTCGCGGGTCGAAAATGGCTTAGTAATATAGTCGTCTGCGCCCGAATCTAAACCTTGGATTTTATGGTCTTCATCACCGCGAGCGGTAAGCATAATCACAGGAATTTCGCTTAAAGTTTCGTCTCGTTTTAAACGGCGACACAATTCGATGCCCGTCATACCGGGTAACATCCAGTCTAGCAATACCAAACTTGGCCGCTCATCCACAATTTTATGGTGTGCGGCAATGGCATCTTCGGCCTCGATGGTGTCAAAGCCTGCTAAGTCTAAGGCTATGGCAATCATCTCTCTAATGGCGGCTTCATCATCAACAATTAAAATACGTTCACTTTTCATGAGTCTTCCCCTAGGTTTGGGCTATTACATGACAAACGTGTTGCAGTATTATGACAGAGCTTTGTGGTTGTACCTAATAAAGGTGCGTAGCAGAAAAATAAAAGATTTTTAGCGTGATTGCTATTTTTAGCAGTAGCGTAAACTGAGCCTAAAAGCAGTGTTGTACCTTAGTCTTGCGCTTTAATATAACCGTCGGGTAATTCAAAAAGAGAGGAGTCTTGTGTGCCAATGACCACATCTTTAAGATAAATACTTGCTTGGGGACGACCTGTGGTGTCATTTTGTGGAATGTCAGCTTTTAAGATAATTCCGCTTTCAGATACCCATACAAACGTAGAGGGTTGGCCATCTTCGTTATTAAGCGCAAACTTTTTGACTACAGCACCTTCTAAGGTCTCTTGGCCTAACTCGGTGTTACTTTTGCCTTGCAGTGTGGGATGAACAGACGCAGCAGCAGTCGTTGTAATGTCAATTTCGTTATATTCTTTTTTGCTTGGAATTAGCAGCCATGCCACACCTTTATCGTGACGGATAATCGTGGTAACGACTGTGCCACCTAGCGAGGCATCTTGTCGCTCTTTGTTTGGGGTCATAAAAATTTTATTAACAAATGGGCCGGGTACGGTCTCTATGGTTTGTGTGGCCGAGTATTCTGCAAAAGATTCAGATTGTGCATAGGTACAGGTGATTGAGGTAATACAGATACAGGCAGCTATTATCGCTTGTTTAATTACAGGTATGACATTCATGTTGCACTACCATTGATGAGTTACTACGGTTTTTATTTTTACGATATTCATGTTGTACTCTATAAATAAAAGTCATGGTAAACGAGCGGTTACCATGACGTTATAAAATATTAGAGGTACTTATCTAAAACAAACAGTCGTTTTAGTTCATCCAATTTGCAGGTGCGTAGCCTTCACGAATACGTTGCGGATGACTACCCACGTTGACTCGTGCGACTTCTTTGCCCGTATCATAAGCAATAACAGACATTTGGTCTGTACCACTCCATGATACATAACAGAGATCACCTGTTTTGTTGGATGTTACCCAATAGGGTTTTTTACCCAAACCTTTAAGAATTTGATAGTTAAAGTTGGCACGGTCAACAATGGCCACATAGTCATCCATTGTCCCTGCAACACATAGTTTAGTGCCTGCACCATTCATAGAGATACCATGATGAGCTGAGTCATTTACGTATTGCTCTAAAGGCATATTAGGTACTAAATTGGGGAGCTTGGCTAAACGAGTCACTTTATCGTTAACCATGTCGTATTCAACAAAGCCATGTAAAAAAGAGAGTTGGAAATAAAAAAACTTCTCATCAGGTGTATGCGCCATGGGGCGAACAGCAGGGCTTAAGTTTTTAAAGCCAGCGGCTTTTAATTTATCGGCCATATTAAACTTTTTGATGACTTGATAGTTGTTGGTATCGACGACTTGGAAGACGCGCTCACCTTTTGTCCAGTCAAAGAAATAGGGGTCTAATGGGGTAAATACATAACCAATACTGGCATGATAAATTTTTGAGCCGTCTTTAGAATAGACGTTTTCGTGTGGTGAATTACCCGAAGCAAATTTACCTACCTGCTTGCCTGTATTAATATCTAATATATGTACCACATTGCCTGTAGAGGCCGATACCGCTACTTTAGTGCCATCTGGCGAGAGACCCATATGGTCTGCACGATAACCTTCAACTTCAAAACGCCATACTATTTTGCCAGAAGCAATATCAATCGCCACAACATCTGCAAAGCTCGGACGTGATGCAATTAACAGTTTGCCATCATTGCTACTGTACATATCATCAACTAATTGATCATGGCCTTCGCCAATTAAATTACGAACCGCTTGAAAGGCAACAAGTTTGACTGGATTAAGTACAATCGCTCTCATGCGCTCGCGTTTGTCTGGCACCACATTGATTAAGCCAACTTTGCTATAGGTTTTATCATTAAATACGTTGACCGTGCCGTCCCAATTGTTACCCACAAAAACGACCGATTGTGCTTCTTCTGCCAANNTGCCATCAGTGATTTTTTTAGAGAGCTAGATTTTTCGTTCATTGTTATTATCCTATGGGTGAGCTAAGGCGTACCCTGATTTGAGCAAAGTTATCACAAGCTGCAGTATGCTATCGTGAGTGTTGACGATTAAAGTCGCTGTAGCGGCACGTGCCGTCTTAGCTTTCGCTTAAAGTTAGCCTGCACTCAAAGCGATGCTTATGGCATTTTTTAATTGTCGTTGTCTGCCTGTGTGTTTTTATACAACTGTCTATTTAACAGTTTGTGGGGGGAGCGTAGCCTAAAAGATGTATTATTCCCCCCTCCCTAAGTAGGGTAAAAGGGGTAGTTCCGACGAAATAATTTAGATACGGATACATTTTTGTTTGGTGAGGCAGTTTTACAAATACAAGTTTATTGAAACACCAAACTCAACACCAAGCCTATAAAAATAATCATGCCGACTTTATGGTTATGCAAAAATGATTCGGTGCAATGTTGAGGTGTACGGTCTTGGCAATGCCTATACTGCCACACAAATAAACCACCACAAATGCCCAAAGTAGTTGCCCATACTAGGCCAAAATGCTGTAAATAACCAATCAAGGCCAACAACAAAATAAACAAGCCTTGTAACAAGCTAATAATAATTAAATCAAAGCGTCCAAACAAAATGGCTGTTGATTTTACGCCAATTTTTAAATCATCTTCGCGGTCGGCCATCGCATATTGGGTGTCGTAAGC
>DDBM01000216.1:3556-4216 GCA_002333125.1 Moraxellaceae bacterium UBA2032
ATAGGGCGGTCTTTGGTACGTGTAACATGGCCATCAAAGTCGCGGTCTGCCCAATCGTTAATTACACAACCTGCGGAGCGCATCAACACCACACCTAAGCAAAAAATAGCCACAATTTTGGGGCTGGGTTTGCCTTGTGCCGCAATCCATACTGCCCACAAAGTTGGCCATAACAATAAATAAATACCAATTGGGCGATGCAGGCGCATCACTTCGGCATAAAGAGGTAGGCGTTGCCGCAAAGAGTAGCTCATAATAAAAAAAGCTCGGAGGACTCAAATAATGCAGGTAAAAAACTTTCCTGTACTAACAGGGCTTGCTCACCATAATAAAAACAAGAGCGTCGTGTCCAGTATTTTTGATGTTGATTAGGGGCATGAATCCACATTTGACCCCGTTTGCCGCCCTTAAATAACAGGCTACCCAAAGAGCGCGAGCCTAAATAACGCAAGCGTTTGCCTTTGCCGCGTAAGGCTTTAAGTGGAATCACACTACGCGCCGTGACCCATGTTTGGCCGTTGCCGATTAAAGCCACTTCGCGTATCCATGCGTACTGAGTGTGCGTGAGGTTAAGGGCTTGTTGCTCGTTTAGGGTGGGTTTGTGCCAGCCTTGGTGTAAAACCTGTACTTTAAAATCACCTGCGCTCAAATGCACTAAAT
>DDBM01000145.1 GCA_002333125.1 Moraxellaceae bacterium UBA2032
GCACCAATCGACCCGTAGTTTAATTAAACATTATGTAAATAACCTTAATCACACCTCCATACTAGCGCACAATTTTTAGAATTTTTCTAATAATTATTGAGGGTGTGTATGGGTTGGGTGAGTGTGATTATGCGTCAGTGGAATAGTTGGGGCGATAGCCAAACCAAAATGGCAGTTAATGCCAAAGCAAGTCTGTTTTTAGCCAATTTATTGGGCAAAGCAACGCCGTTACCTGATGCTACTTTAGCCGAGGTAATGACTAAAGTTCCTGTATCTCGTTTACCAAAACATCCTTTAATTGCCACCGACGCCGAAAACCGTGTGCGCCATGCTCGCGGTCAAAGTTTGCCCGACTGGCTGGTTTGGCGTTCGGGTGATATTCCTGTTTTTCCTGATGGTGTTGCCTTTCCAAATACCAGTGAGCAAGTTGCTGAATTATTAGTCTTGGCTAAACAGCACAATTGGGTGGTGATTCCCTATGGTGGTGGTACCTCAGTGGTGGGGCATATTAACCCGATTGCCGATGAACGCCCAATTTTAACTTTATCTTTAGCTAAACTTAATAGCTTAATTCATTTAGATGAGTCCTCTCAGTTAGCCACTATTGGTGCAGGAGCAAATGGCCCTCAAGTCGAAGCCTTACTCAAGCCGCATGGTTATACCTTGGGGCATTATCCGCAATCGTTTGAGTTGTCTACCTTAGGAGGCTGGATTGCCAGCCGTTCTAGTGGACAGCAATCGTTGCATTATGGTCGTATTGAGCAAGTGTTTGCAGGTGGCCGTATCGAAACTTTAGCAGGCACACTCGATATTCCTACTGTTCCAGCCTCAAGTGCAGGGCCTGATATTCGTGAAATTATCATGGGTTCAGAAGGGCGTTTTGGCATAATTACCGAAGCCACAGTGCGTATTACACGTCTGCCCGAACAAGAGGTATTTTGCGTGTATTTTGTGCCTGATTGGGCAAAAGCTAAGGCCGCAGTGCGTGAATTAGTACAGCAAAAAATTCCGTTGTCGATGGTACGTTTAAGTAATACGGAAGAAACACGTACTCAATTAGTGTTGGCGGGTCATGCTTTAGCCATTGCAGGGCTAGAAAAATTATTACATTGGCGCGGTGCAGGTGAAGATAAGTGTATGCTGACGATTGGTTTTACAGGCAGTTCGCAGCGTGTAAAATTTGCTCAGGCCGAAGTTACTCGTATTTTAAAAGAGTTTGATACGGTAGCTACAGGTCAAGTATTAGGTAAGCGTTGGTTGCAAAATCGCTTTAAAGCACCGTACTTGCGCGAGGCATTATGGAAGCTAGGCTACGCGGTTGACACTTTAGAAACCGCGATTGATTGGCAAAAAGTCACGCCATATATGAGTGATGTTGAACAGGCTTTGCGTAATGCACTTGTGGACGAAAATGAGACAGTATTAGCCTTTAGTCACTTGTCGCATGTGTATGGACAGGGTTCGAGTATTTATACAACCTATGTTTATCGGGTAGCCAATAGTTATGAAGGCACGCTTGCTCGGTGGAAAAAACTTAAAGCAGATGCATCGCAAATGATTGTGAAGCATGGCGGTACAATTAGCCATCAACATGGTGTAGGTCAAGACCACGCGCAATATTTACCTGCCGAAAAAGGGGTGTTGGGTATGGAGGCTTTATACGCTTTGGCTACGCATTTTGATGCACAAAAACTGCTCAATCCGCATAAATTACTACAAGACTAATATGCTGTATCTCCCTGTAGTTGGTTGTAAGCTTAGGATGAAAACGCTGTATAAACAGTAAAATTGTCAGATAAGAACAATCATCTACAGGTTTAAAGCGGTATTCTTGGCCTAGGCTTTGTTTAATTTAAGGTACATACATGTTGAGTCGTGATGTGTTGTGGCAAGAAGTGTCGCAAAAAGAATGGGATATGATTGTNNTATGCCTTTGGTACATCAAGTCGTTCCTCAAAAATGGTGCATGGTGGTTTGCGTTATATAGCCATGGGTGATATTCGTTTAACGCATCATTCTTTAGTTGAGCGTGAGCGACTCTTAAGCGAAGCACCAGGTTTAGTTGACCGTATGAGTTATTTTTTTGCGCACCATCGTGGTGGTGGTATTAAAAGTAATCGTTGGGCTTTTGGTATTTTATTAATGGCCTATGACTTATTGGCAGGCATTAAAGACCGTAGTTATTTGAATGCCAAAAAGTTTTTGGCGCGTGTACCAAATTATCGCAGTGATAAATTATTAGGGGCTTCGCGTTACACCGATGCTGTCACTGACGACACCCGTTTAGTGATGCGTGTTTTAGATGAAGCCTGTAAAGATGGCGCGGTTACGCTCAACTATGTTAAAGCTCAGAAAACACTGTTGCGTGATGAGCAAGTCACAGGTTTAGTGGTGACTGATGAAATATCGGGTCAAACGCTTGAGTTAAAGGCAAAAGTGATTGTTAATGCAACAGGCGCATGGGTTAATCGTCTGCGTCAAGAAGTAGCTACCGAGGTAGTGAGTGTACGCCCACAACGCGGTAGTCATTTGGTAGTCTCTGCCGAGCGTTTACCGCTAAATGATGCGTTAATTTTGTTTCATCCTGATGATAGTCGTGCCATGTTTATTTATACATGGGAAGGCCGTACCGTAATTGGTACAACCGATTTAGACCACAAAGATAATTTAGACAACGAAGCAGTAATTACCGCAGACGAAGTGACTTATTTATTACGTGCCGCAAATTATGAGTTTCCTACGGCTAAGTTAACGACTCAAGATGTGATTGCTACATTTTCGGGTGTGCGTCCTATTGTGAGTAGTGGCAAAGGCTTAGACCCATCAAAAGAGCGTCGTGACCATGCTGTATGGGCAGATAAAGGCGTAATTAGCGTCTCTGGCGGCAAACTCACGACCTTTAGGCAAATCGCGCAAGACGTACTTACGGCGGCTGAGATATGGTTACCTGCGCTCAAAGAACGTAATAAAAAAACGCCTATTTTTACTAATCCAAGCACAGGCTTATCAACGCCCTTAAGTGGTGAGCAATATCGCCGTTTTGTGGGTAAATATGGCTACTTGGCGCAAAAGTTTTTATCCGAAATGCCTGTGAATGAATTAACACTGATTCCTCAAACCCAAACCTTATGGGCAGANNTTGTTGTTAGAACAAGGGGGCGCAGCGCACTTTAAAACCATTAAAGAAATGGCCTTAAGTGAAGGCTGGACAGAGCAACAGTGGACAAGTGAGCAAGTACGCTACAGTGCTATTTGGCAGCAATCCTATAGTTTACCAAGCAGCCTAACATCATAAGGTGATTTAACATGATAAATGCACGTTTTTTGAGTATTGATTGTGGTACACAAAGTTTACGTGCGTTTATTTTTGATGCACGAGGCGAGTTATTAGCGCGGAGCCAAATTCATTTTGAGCCTGCTTATTTCTCGCCCCACAAAGGTTATGCCGAGCAAGATGCCGATTTTTATTGGCAAACTTTAGTTAAAGCCTGTCAAGATTTATGGCAACAAGGTATAGACCCTAATAGCGTAACAGCGGCTACACTCACGACTCAACGCGGTACAGTGGTGATTGTTGATGAGCAAGGTCAGCCCTTATATCCTGCTATTTTATGGTTAGATGAGCGACAAGCAGCACAGTTACCTAGTTTGCCCTTGTATTGGCAAAAGTTACATCAAATCAGTGGTCATCAAAAAACGATTTATAAGCTACGCAAACGCGCTCAGGCTAATTGGTTAATCGCGCATCGTCCTGAATTATGGGCAAAAACCCACAAATTTTTATTATTATCGGGTTACTTGACGCATAAACTCACAGGCGAATTTAACGATGCCATTGCCTCACAAGTAGGTTATATTCCGTTTGACTATAAAAAACATCAATGGCAAAACCGTTTTGATTGGCGTTGGCAAGCCTTAGGTTTAACAGCCAATAAATTACCCAAAGTTATCCAAGCAGGTAAATTATTAGGACAGCTTACGGTAGATGCCGCGCAAGAGCTTGGCTTACCTGCAGGTTTGGCCATTGTTGCGGCAGGTGCAGACAAAGCCTGCGAAGTCTTGGGGGCAGGTTGTATTAACGCCTCTCAAGGGGCTTTAAGTTTTGGCACAACCGCCACGTATAATACAGTCAGTCGTCATTATCTTTCAATAAATCCACCGATGCCGCCATATCCTGCCGCATTGCCACATCAATATTGCTTAGAAACACAAATTCCACAAGGCTTTGCTTTGGTTAAGTATTTTAAAGAACAAATTGCCGCCAACGAAATTGCTGAGGCACAACAAGGCCGCGATTGGTTGGCGGTATTAGAAGATTGGTTGATACAAAGCCCCGCAGGTGCAAATGGTTTAATGTGGCAGCCTAGTTTAAGTGTACAAGCCTCGGGTGAGAGTATTTCTCAAGGGGCGTTATTAGGTTTAAGTACTCAACATAGCAAAGCAGATTGGTATAGAGCATTAGTTGAAGGCTTATTGTTTGCGCTTAAAGATGGTCAGGTGCATGTAGAGCAACACACCAAACAAAAAATTAGCCAATTATTTGCGGCTGGTGGTGGCTCACAATCTAATGCGGTGATGCAAACGGCGGCTGATATTTTTAATATGCCCATTTATAAACCGCATACCAGTGAAACATCAGGACTTGGCGCAGCGATGTGTGCTGCGGTGGCTATGAATTTGTATCCAGATTTACCCTCAGCCGTTAGAGCCATGAGCCGTACCGATACGGTTTTTTATCCTAATAGTTTACAAGCCGCTTTTTATCAGCGATGTTATCAAAATATATATAAACCTTGGGTTAAAAGTTTAGTAGAGCTATACGCCCAACAGAGGCTAACTTAATTAAAAACTTGAAAAGCCACGCCATAACCGCCATCATCCTCATTAAGTTTTGATTTTTTAAATATCTTGCGCCTAAAGGAGAGTGGTAATGAATTGGCATAAGTGGTTGATTATTCCTGCATTTAGTGTGCTAGTCGCCTGTACCAGCAGTACCCAAGAAGGTACTATTGGCATACAACGCAAACAGTTGTTATTACTTCCCTCTTCACAAGTCGATGCGATGGCTTTACAGTCTTATCGTGGCGAACTATCGACGGCCAAACAAAAAGGTACGTTAAATACCGATAAAGCCAACTTAGAACGTATTCGTAAAATTGCGGATCGCCTCATTCCACAAGTTGCCGTTTTTAGACGTGATGCCTTAGATTGGTCTTGGGAAGTAAACTTAGAAACCCGTAATGAGTTAAACGCCTATTGTGCTTCGGGCGGAAAAATCATGTTTTTTACAGGCATTATTAATCAGCTTAAACTAAGCGATGATGAAATTGCAGCTATTATGGGACACGAAATGGCTCATGCCTTGCGTGAACATGGTCGTGAGCGTATTTCGCAAGCCTATGCACAACAAGCAGGGATGAGTCTTTTGGCACTGGTAACTAACATGAGTCAAAACGAAGCGGCTATTGTGCAAACAGCCACTAATTTAGCCTTAACCTTACCACATGGTCGCGGCCAAGAATCCGAAGCAGATGTCATGGGTTTAGAGTTATTAGCACGGGCAGGGTATAACCCCAATGCGTCGGTGAGTTTGTGGCAAAAAATGGGTGCAGCTAACAAAAATGCACCGCCTGCCTTTTTAAGCACTCACCCCTCTAGTGCACAACGTATCAATGAATTAAACAGCAAAATCTCTACCGTCATGCCGTTATATCAAGCAGCTAAACGTAATACTTCCTCGGTCAAAATGATTGTACCGCGTATTTAAGAGTTCAAAAAATGAAACATAGTCTCAATATTATATCGTCAGTCGTAAGTTCGACTTTGCGTCAATGGCACGGTTCGGCAGGCAGTAAAAGTGTAAAACAGCCGCCACAAATGCTTATTTTGTTTGATAACGAAAATAACCCAGAGTGTCGTTTAGTACGCGAAGCCTTAACCGAGCTTAATTTGGATGTTTTAATTTATCCATGTCCCCAAGGCGCAGACCGTTTTGCCGTACAATTGCAGCAATATGGTGGTAGCAATACCAGTGTGCCTTTTTTGGTTGACCCCAATTCGCATGTAAAATTAGAGGGGGCAGAGGCGATTAATGCGTATTTGTTTCAACAATACAAACAAGCACCCATTCCTAAACATTTAGATGCTAATAAGGTTAATTTGTTTACGTCACGCTTGGCTTCAATCGCACGGTTACGCGGAGCGATACAAGTCAAAGCCTCGCGTGAGCCACAACAGCCTTTAATGTTATATAGTTTTGAGTCAAGCCCGTATTCGCGGCCTGTGCGTGAAAGATTGTGTGAATTGCAATTGCCGTATCATTTAATAAATTTAGGTAAGCAACAGTTTGCTGATGTGGGGCCTGCAAATTTTAGATTTCATTTGGGCGAATATCACCCTCTGCCTAACACCAAACGCGCTACATTATTGGCTCAAAAAGGCCAAGTACAAGTGCCTTTTTTAATTGACCCTAATCAGAGTATTGAGTTGTTAGAGTCTAAAGATATTTTAGCGTATTTGGATAAAACCTATGCTCAATAAGAGCCATTGCCTTTGGGGGATTTTACTCGTATAAAGAAGATGGGTTTTTTATAAAAATACATGGGAAAGGATAATAAGATGACCATAACTAAACACTTTCAGCATAGTTTGGCTTTAATCGTGTCCACCTTAGCAACATTTAGTTATGCGTTGCCCAATGCCAGCAAAATGCAAATTGAGTGGCAACGTATTGACGGTTGCGCCAAAGAAATCTCAATCATCGAATATGGCAAACCGCTAGTGGTTGGCTGTGCCAGTGGCAGTAATATGGGCAACCAAATATTTCGCCGTATAGGCACAGATTGGGTATTGCAAGCAGGTGCAGGTATTAAAATTGCTGATTTAGGCAGTGCGGTTTCCCCCTTCATTATTGATAAGTCCTCCAACATATGGCGTGGTGCAACTAGCCAACAACCCGATTGTGCGGTTGAAATTGCCACCAGTAGCCGTCCTGATATTTGGGCTATCAGCTGTCAGGGTGGTTTTATTCAGCGTGCTAATAATTTCAAAGCTGTGGTTGTTAACGGCATAACAACGGCAGAGTATGACATTGATACTTGGCTACCCGTTAGTGATGCCAAAATCGCTAAAAAAATAGCGGTGGGCGATGCGATTTGGATGATTGATAAAAACTCACAGATTTATACCTACGATGCGGCAACCTCGGGATGGACTCCCAAAGTCGGCTGCGCCCGTGATATTGCTGCCAATGAACGCCATGTGTGGGTCATTGGTTGTGCGAGTGGTGGTGACGGTGGCAATGAAATTTTTAAATGGACAGGCACTGATTGGCAAAAAGTGAAAGGGGCTGCCGTCAAAATAGCCGTTGATAATTTAGGTAATCCGTGGGTGATTGATAAGGCCAATCAAATATGGACGTGGACGTTTAGAAAGCCTTAGTGCAAGTTTGCCGTGTATGTTCTAAAGCTGTTAACGTCATGACTTTTTGTCTGACCAAAATATGGGGATTTCCCCTAAAACTATGATTAACGAGGGATGCAATGATGAATTTTTTACCACGCCATTTGGCACTTTGTGTATTAAGCATGGGCATGAGTAATATCGCTGTTGCCGCGCTTGATGCAGCTTGTATGCCTATTGTTAATGCCAGTGAAGCGCGGGCAGCGAAAGCGACTTGGGAGTCGGTTACAGTAATAAGCCCGAATAACTTTAAAATGGAAGCGATGAAAGTAGGTGGCCAACACTATACGCGCATTACAGGCAGTAAAAATTGGCAAAAATCGGCGGTAGACTTATCCAATGCCGAACGTAACATGGTCGCGGAAGTCAAAAGCGGCAAAGTCAAACTTTCCAAGTGTAAAGTAGAAGCCAGCGAAACGATTGACGGTGTTGCGATGCAAGTGGTGAGTTATAGCGTTGAAATGGCAGGTGCTCCTGCGGCCTCAGCCAAGCTCTACATTGGCAAGTCCGATGGTTTGCCCTATGCCCAAACGGGAGTGAATATGAAAACACGTTTTCGTTACACAGGCATTGTTGCGCCTAAGCCATAACCTTCAACAAAAAAAATAAGGCGGAGGATTCGCCATGATGACATCTACANNGTTGTTGCACAGCCAATGGCAGTGATGAGTAGTGAAGCGGAATCGTGTGCTTTTCAAAGTGCGGGGCAGGCAGGTGATTTTACCAGTCTGATGATAAACCTGAATGATAATGACGACGAAGCCATGGCTATTGATGTATTTCGTGCCATTGCGGGGCAGTCAGGTAAACTCAATAAAATGGTCAATGACCAAATTGGTGAAAAGACTAAAAAGTCAGGCCAAAGCTTAGACGGTTTGGGCGATGAGGCAAAACTGAATACCAGTAATGCTGGTTTGGTAGGAAATACTTCATTGGTGGTACGCAAGGGGACAGTGATACTCAATATATCTATTATAGGTATGGGCAGCGACCCCACCGCGCCAGCACGATTAGAAGCCTTAGCGCGTAAAATTGTGGTGGCGTTATGAATAAATTACGCTCTTTAATATGCTGTGTACTGCTGTATTTTTGGGCCGTGTATAGTTTTGCCAACGAGGCTCCTATTAAAGCCAATGTGACTGTAGTGGCAACGCCCTCAGTGCTACAGCCAAATGAGCTTGTCACTATCAGTGGAATTTCACCTTTGGATGCCAATGGTGCAGTCAAAGTACGCATTACGCCGTCTGGCGGGAAACCGCCTATTGATTTGATCGCGACCCCGTCTAAAAGCGGCGATTACAGCATTAATTTTCGCGGTACCGTGTCGAACGGAGAGTATAAGATTGTTGTAACCTCACCTGGAGGTCGTATTACAGGTCAGGGCGTGTTTACGGTAGCCGTGATGGAGCCTCTTAATGAAATTGACGAGGCAGTTCAGGAGGCGCGCCTTATTGAAGCGGAAATCAAGAAAGTGGCCGCTGACCTTGATACACAGATAGCATTGCTGCCAGCAAATCCAGAGCGCGAGCAATTAAAAGCAAAGTGGGCAAATCTGAAACCATTGTTATTACAAGCCTCGCGCGATTTCGGCGACATTGATTCTTTACTTGCGCCGTTACCTGCGGCAGCTCGCCAAGATGCTAGCCTGCGTCCCGCCCTTATGCCGATTGCTAGAAAGTTGGAAGATTGGAAGACAAAAGCACGTCCTGAGCGAGAGCGTATCAGCCGCGAGCTTGTTAGGAGTCGGGGTAAGAATGTTAAATGTGAAAATTTGGAACGAATCAAAGAAGGGTTCAATTTTGCTTCGGCGCTTTTTAATTTGGCTGGAGGCATACAAAACGCGATTAAATCAGTGGTTATTGATTATGTCGCCAGTCAAGTGAATGACAAAGTTAAGAGTGTCTCTGCGAGTCTTGGCTTTACCGCCGCTGAATCTACGAAAATTTCCGTAGCCGTAGCTGAAGCTACCAAAAAAGGTTGGAGTGGGCAAAAAACTTTGGGGCGTTTTGTGGCAAAAGAAGCAGCACAAGCCTCGGTCATTGGTTTTTTGTCTGATGCTGCGGCATTCGCCGCTGACCAAGTGTTTAATGCCTACTGTGAAAGAATGGGTGGTCCATTTCAAGGATTTATGCGTGCCGAGTTTTTTGCACAATCGACAGGCCAAATGTGGTGGAATTATGATATCTACTATTCTGGAAAGCTGGAGTTGCGTTACGCTAAGGGGGCTACTTCTGGTACGGCATCGGCAGTGAGTGGCGAATTTATTGGCCAAGCCACTAAGTTCACGTTATGGGAAAACTCAATGCGTATCGGTTTTCCCGATTTGACACGTAGTGCGATTATGTTTAGGCGCGCATTGTTACCTCGTCCCCAATTATTTATGACAGGATCCTCAACGGAAGGTACAACTGCTGGCAGCGAAGAAAAAGCAATTGATGTCGAAGGTAAAGCTGCGGCTACTTTTTTAAAGCCCTATTCTTTTTTTGTGCCTGTCGAAGGCGAAATCGTTAATAATGTACTGACGCTTCGAATTAAGCCTGCTACCAGTGATTACACAGCCGTGGCACGTGTCGTTTATGTGTTTATCTCTCCTCTTACTTTTGTCCCTGTGCCAACAGCCTTTGAACTACCCTACAAAGAGGCGGATTTCTTTTTTAAGCGCGTTTCTAAAGGGGCGGAGTTGCGTTTTCCTGTTGTTAAACAAGGTAGAACTCTTAGAGTTGATGGCTCAGCCAAGAACAATCAAGGCAATAAGATTGCTAAGGGTACTTACACGCTAAACGTTAAACTCTGTAACCCTATGCCTGATGGTGGTGGACCATGCTAAAACATATCTTGATATTAATGACAGTATTGTTTGCTAATGCTCACGCCACCGAAGCTAAATCCATCGTGCCGCTAGTGACGGGCTTAACCATCACTACCGCCCTTAATGAAGCAAGTACGGGTGATTATGAGTCAATTAAAAGACTAGAGGCGCGTCATGGAGCTGGTTGGCATATTGTTTATAGTGCAACATTTCCTGCTAATCGTGCCGCAATTGGTGTTGAGCGCGTAGAAAGTACACGCTTTCAACGTGATGTCGATTTATTAAAAGCAAGTACCTATCGTCAGCGTTTTGAGTCCGATGTAGACGAAGATTATCCTGATACAACCGCTCTTGGCGCATCAACACAGGTATTACGTGCCTTAAAACAGCAAGGAAAAAGTACATTTCGCGTCGTAGAAAGCGTCAGTATCTTTCCTGCATCAGTAGCCAATGACAGTGCGCTTGGCTTGGCCAATTTGCTAACCGAGGGCGAAACTGAATTTAAAGGTGAACTTAAACGCATTAAATCACAAACTTTAGCGGTGATTGTGAATGGCCGTTTGCAACAGTTACCCGTCATCGTTGCTCAAGGCTCATTGCTGGCAAATGGTGCAGGGCAAATTCCTGCCATGTTTACTTTTTTGGATGACGAGAAAAATCCCTTAGCCTTACGTTGGAGTATTGGCAAAAGCACCTTGTCTGTGGTGCGTATAGACTGGCCACAACAGGATGCTGTCGTTACTCTGGGTAATCAATTGACTCAGCAGAAGCATATTAGTTTACCGGGTTTGTATTTTGATTTTGGCTCTGCAACACTAAAACCAGCCTCAGCCAAAGCCTTACAAACGATATTATCCATCGTCAAAAAAACCTCAGGCAAGTTGCGTTTAGAAGGTCATACTGACAATATCGGTGTCGCTACTGCCAATCAAGCCTTATCACAGGCTAGGGCGCAAGCAGTACGCACAGCATTAGTCAAATTAGATGCTACCTTAGCAACACGCTTGGCGGCACAGGGTTTTGGTGCATCACGCCCCATTGCAGACAATAAAGTAATGGAAGGTCGGGCGCAAAACAGGCGCGTAGAGTTGGTATTGTTACCTTGAAGGGAATTTTTTGAGATGAGTTTACGACTTTCTAAGCCTGTAATAATCGGTGGCTTGATTTTATTAATCCCTTTAGCCATGTACTTGCCGAAAGCACTTGATTTTGTGTTCGACAGTTTTCTCTCACCGTGGGCGCACTCTTTTCGTGGAGAGCCAACACTAACAGGACGTTGGCAAGGTGATTTAGTGTATTCGGGTGCGGGTAAACGAGCCATTACCTTAGAGCTTAGCCATGAAGTTCAAGGTAGCCATCGCACAAAAATTTATCAACGACGAGGCGGTTTTGACGGAACAGCAGAAATCATCGAAAAAGACGGTTATAAGTCACGCTATAAACTATGGGGCAAATCTAACCGTGATGGTTCAATAGTGAGTATCAATCTAGAACATCTAAATCGTAGAGCATCACCTACACCACATCCTGTTTTGAATGGTTTTGAAGGTGTTTGGCATGGTAATACATTGCTATTAACAGGTGCGTATGAAACACATGTATGGAATGGTAAAGAGGATTTTTGGGACAGTGAGTGGCCATCAGGCAAAGTGTCAAGTACGCTGACAAAACCACTTAAACCATAGAGTGTGTTGATGTTTTCTTAAATTAACCGTCGATTGCGCTCAGGGTACGCTTTTGCGCTGACTGAGCTATGTCGAAGCCAAATACAATGAAT
The DNA here is from genome assembly GCA_002333125.1 of Moraxellaceae bacterium UBA2032. Lineage (GTDB taxonomy): Bacteria > Pseudomonadota > Gammaproteobacteria > Pseudomonadales > Moraxellaceae > Agitococcus. Next base: position 12,048 of record DDBM01000145.1, read on the forward strand.
GTGTTTCTTTTAGAGTGTTTTATAAGCAATAAAACCACCAATTAAAGCAACGACTCCCCAACCTAACCACTCTACAATGCCTCTGACGCGGTTTTCCATCGCTTCACCACCCCAAGCCATTAAGCCTGCTACCAAAAAAAATCGTGCGCCACGCCCAACACAAGACGCTAAAATAAAGGGGAGTAATGCCATGCCTGCCAAGCCTGACGCAATGGTAAAAATTTTGTAAGGAATGGGGGTGAAGCCTGCCACAATCACGGCCATGACTCCCCATTTTACAAACCATTCTTGAATAGTTGCAAAATGGGACATCCAACCCAGTTGTTCAAATACAGGCAATAGCTGTTGATAAAACAGAGCCCCAATAAAATAACCAAACACACCGCCAAGCACTGAGGCTACAGTAGTAATCAGAGCAAAACGCCAAGCCTGTTTGGGTTTTGCCATACTCATGGGGGCTAACATAACATCGGGAGGAATTGGAAAAAAAGAAGATTCGGTAAAGCTTAAAGTCGCCAAATAACGTTCTGCATGAGGATGGCGTGACCAACGTAACGCCATGTCGTACATTTTAGTAAATAATGCCATGATTTGCCTAATTAGATTCAAAATAACAACGCGCAAGTTTAGCTGAGCTTGAAGTGCAAAGCTCAATATTTAAATAAATATTGCAATTTTTATTGATGGTTTTGTGTTTAAGAAATATTTTGTTACTTTTTTGGTGATTATATTGAGTAGGGTATTTAAGCGTTTAAACATATTTTATGAGACGAAAGGTGGATTTTAAGCTGATAAATTTTTCCTAAAAAACAAGTAGTTGCCTTTAATAAAATGGCAGTTTTAATCAATTAAATGGCATGAATAAACAATAAATAATAAAATTGAGTAACAACCACTCATCGGAAATACCGTTTGTCTTTTAAAAAATGCTTTTCATCGGAAAATTCTGCGTCTATTATTTACTCGGCCAAGCAAGTGATTGGTTGGCAAAACAAAAATAAATAGGGCGTTGTTTACAAGCAATGACCCAACACATAACAACACAATTATGGATATGCATCATGAAAATGCAAAAAATCTTACTTGCTGGCTTAGTTGCGGCTTTAACTTCTACCGTCACTGTAAATGCCAATGCTACTTCCACTTATGCACAGACTAAATACCCCATTGTTTTGGCGCACGGTATGTTTGGATTTAAATCTTTGTTAGGTGGAGCCGTTGATTATTGGTATCAAATTCCTTCTACTTTGCAAGCTAATGGTGCAAAAGTGTATGTGACACAAGTTGCAGCCTTAGAAAGCTCCGAAGTACGTGGTGAGCAATTTTTAACGCAAGTAAAAGATGTTTTGGCTATTACAGGTGCAGCTAAAGTCAATTTAATGGGACATAGCCATGGTGGTCATTCAATTCGTTATGTTGCTGCTATCATGCCTACAAAAGTAGCGTCGGTAACTGCTATTGGTAGCCCAGTTAAAGGCTCACCTGTTGCCGATTTGATTTCTAAAGCAGATTCTGTGATTGCTTATGGTGCATTAAATGCGTTGGCAGGCATGATTGAATTATTTAATGGGGCAGGCAGCTTTAATCAAAGTGCCAGAAACAGTATTGGATCATTTTCAACAGTAGGTGCTGCGACATTTAATGCTAAATTTCCTCAAGGTGTACCTGCTACAGCGTGTGGTCAGGGTGCAGCAAGTGTTAATGGCGTTAAGTATTATTCATGGAGTGGTACTAAGCGTTTAACTAATGTATTAGACCCAACAGACGTTTTATTTGGCGCAACAGGCTTATTTATTAGTGGCGCAAATGATGGTTTAGTAAGCCAGTGTAGCAGCCATTTAGGTGTGGTGTTGCGTGATGACTATTCGATGAATCATTTAGACGAAGTAAATTTGATGTTTGGTTTACGTGATATTTTCTCGACTGACCCTAAGTCGGTATATCGTGGTCATGCTAACCGTTTGAAGTTGGCAGGGATGTAAGGCTTATAGAAACAATAAAAGGCAGCTTTTTAGCTGCCTTTGTTGTTTTTGGTGGATTATTTATTCAGTGCTTCCATCACCGCGTCGCTAAAATGCACATTAGAGTAAACGTTTTGTACATCGTCCGAGTCTTCGAGCATATCTATCATTTTGATAATTTTTTGGGCTTGCTCAATGTCGGTAATGTCGGCTTGAGTTGCAGCGTGCATAGTCACTTCGGCAT
>DDBM01000203.1 GCA_002333125.1 Moraxellaceae bacterium UBA2032
AACCAATAATAATTTTTGATTGCGTCACAGGACTCAAGCGGCCTTTGCTAGACGGCGCAGAGCTGGATTGTTTGCTGCCGCCCGTTTCGCCTTTACTGGCTTTGGCTAACGAGAAAAACGGCACATAAGCATTGGCTGTACCCTCTTTGCCATAATTACCCGTAACAGTGGCTAAAATACGCTGCAAATAACTATTTAAGGTAGAATGCTGATTCATTTGTGTGCCGAGGTCTTCAAAAATCGACACACTTTTAGCTTCGGCAATACGTTGTGCTGTAGCTTCTAATAAACTGAGTTCTACACCACAAATTTGCGCATAGTCGACAATATTGATATTGGCAAATAATGGGGCAACTTTGTCAAAACTGGTGCTGTGTTGCGCTAACCAATCCGCTTTATGCCAGTTATTTTGCACAATAATGGCAATCAGTGCCGCCAAACACCATGCGTCGGTAGCAGGTTTTACTTGTAGATGAAACTCGGCCATTGCTGCGGTTTCGCTAACACGCGGGTCAATAACAATCATGGCACGTTGTGGGTCTTTTTGAATCTCTTTTAACACCACACGCGTTTGCGCAAAACCATGTGATTGCCACGGATTTTTTCCCAAAAATATCGCCACTTCACAATGATGGAAATCACCATGTGCGCCTGCACCAAACATTTTGCCTTGCACCCAAAACTCGCCTGTTTTTTCTTGGGCTAAGGCGTTGGAGCGATATTTTACCCCTAAGGCTTTGAGCGTGGCATCGCCATAACCACCACCTAAATGATTACCTTGTGCGCCGCCGCCATAATACAAAAAGCTGTCGCCACCGTATTTTTGTTTAATGGCCTTTAGGTTTTGAGCAACCTCACGAATCGCGGTATCCCAATCAACAGCTTCATACGTGCCATCGGCTCGGCGACGCATTGGGGATGTTAAACGGTCTGCCCCTTGTTGATAATGATTCAGTCGTTGAGACTTTTCGCAAACATAACCTTTAGATAAAGGATGCTCGTCATCACCGCGAATTTTAATAATTTGTCGGCCATCATCACCGCCTGTTTGTACTTCTAAACCACAGTTAATGGCGCATAAAATACACGCTGTTTTTTTCCATTCGGGTTGTTGTTGTGTTTGCATAATGACAACCTTTACATTGTTAAACGAACGTTTAGTAAAGCCACAATATTTTATAAACAACCCACTGTCAATTGGCTCAACTTATAAAAACACGGTCAAATAAGTCATTTATTGTTTAGTAAACGCTCGTCATCTAAACTATGGTTAACCTACTTGAGTATCAACCATGAGATACCCCCAAAATCGTAAAGCCGAAACACGGCAAAAACTCATAGAAAACGCAGGGGCATTGGCTAAAAAAGAAGGCTTTGCCACGACGGGCGTAGATGGCTTAATGGCTACGGTAGGCTTAACGGGCGGCGCGTTTTATAGCCACTTTGACTCTAAAAATGAGTTATTACTCGAAATTATTAAACGTGAATTAGCTGTCTCTTATGAGCGCATTAATCAACAATCATCCCAAGAAAATTTAGCGAATTTTTTAAATGTATATTTAAGTCCATCACACTTAAAACTTCCCGAAATGGGCTGTGCCTTGCCCTCTTTAACAACAGAGGTAGGACGTGCAGACGACTCGGCCAAAGAGGAGTTTGAACAAGGCTTAGTAAAAATACACCACTCGTTAACCGCTCAATTAGGCGATACACAACAAGCGTGGGCAGTGATATCTATGGTGGTAGGTTCGGTAAGTTTGGCGAGAGCAATGAAAAATCCCGAAACACAAAATGCTTTATTAAATGCTTGTAAAGAATTTGCGTTAAAAACAGAAAATGAATAACAAAAAGGCAGGCGTAAAGCACTGCCCTAACGTAGCCTGCCTCTTTAATTAAGCACTAATATACAAGACTTCATCTTGTACAACGACGTTATAAGCTGGCACCTTAATACTGTTATCTTCTAAACATTCGCCCGTTTGTAAATTGTAGTGATGCTTATAAATTGGTGAAGCAACGACTTTATGGCCTTGTAAATCGCCCACTAAACCACGAGACAACACATTAGCCTCACTAAAAGGGTCAAAATTGCCAATGGCATAAATCTCGCCGCTATTTAGTTTAAACAACGCCAATTGTTGACCGCCAACCAATGCACCTACACCCAAATTAACAGGCAAATCGGCAACAGGACAGATTTTAATAAGATTCGACATTTATTTTACTCCTGATGGGTCATTGACCCATGCTACAAAACTTGGTGGCACAACATGGGTTTACTTCGTCAACCCATTTTTACAAAATCAAAAACAACCCTTCGACTCCGCTCAGGGAACGTCCTTTTATTCACTCAGACTACATTTGAGTGGTAGCTGAGCGTAGTCGCGGTGGTTGAGCGTAGTCGAAACCTAAACCTCAGCCACTGCAATGCGCCCTGCTTTTTCGGCTACGGTTGCAGGACGAATTTGGCCACGTTCCTCAACAAACACCACGTTGTTATCAGTTTCGTCACTATTAACAAAAGAACGGAACCGCTTGAGAGTTTCGGGGTTGTTAATGGCTTCTTTCCATTCGCAAGCAAAGGTGTCGGCCACAAATTGCATTTGCATTTCCAACTCATCGGCAATGCCTAAAGAGTCATCAATAACGACTGATTTCAAGTAGTCTAAGCCGCCTTCGAGGTTGTCGCGCCATACGCTAGTGCGTTGCAGGCGGTCGGCGGTACGAATATAAAACATCAAAAAGCGGTCAACATATTTAATTAAGGTTGCGCTGTCTAAATCGCTGGCCAACAACTCTGCATGGCGTGGTTTCATGCCACCGTTACCACACACATATAAGTTCCAACCCTTTTCGGTAGCAATAATACCTACGTCTTTGCTTTGTGCTTCGGCACACTCACGAGTACAACCACTGACCCCAAATTTAAGTTTGTGTGGGCTACGCAAACCGCGATAACGATTTTCTAAATCAATAGCAAAACCAACCGAATCTTGTACACCATAACGACACCATGTTGAGCCAACACACGATTTAACGGTACGCAAGGATTTGCCATAGGCATGGCCAGACTCAAAACCAGCATCAACTAATTCTTTCCAAATAACAGGTAATTGCTCTACCCGCGCACCAAACAAGTCGATACGTTGGCCGCCCGTAATTTTGGTGTAAAGTTTATATTTTTTAGCTACTTGACCAATGGTAATCAACCCTTCGGGGGTAATCTCACCCGCAGGTACACGTGGCACAATGGAGTAAGTGCCGTCTTTTTGCATATTGGCTAAAAAATAATCGTTGGTATCTTGCAAGCCTGCTAAGGGCTTTTTAAGAATATGCTCGTTCCATAAAGAGGAAAAAATAGAAGCGGCTGTGGGTTTGCAAATATCGCAACCATCGCCTTTGCCATGTTTAGCCACAAAATCATCAAAGCTGCGAATATTACCAAGCTTGGCAAGGTGATACATTTCTTGGCGTGAGTAGGCAAAATGCTCGCAAATGTCTTTTTTGACTTCAACACCAAGTTTGGTTAATTCGCACTTTAGCACTTGACCTACTAAAGCTGAGCAACCGCCACAACTGGTGGCGGCTTTGGTGCAAGACTTTAACTCACCCAACTCCATGACACCGCCTTCGATGGCACTGCATAAATCTTGTTTGGTGACGTTATTACACGAACACAAAACGGCACTCATTGGCAAAGCATCAACGCCTAAACCGACAGGTTTTGCACCATCAAATGACGGCAAAATTAACGCCTCAGGATTATTGGGCAAATTCATATCATTAAGTTTGAGTTGTAACAAGTCGCCATAGGCTTCTACATCGCCAATCAATACCGCACCTAATAGCTTTTTGCCATCGGCTGATACCACTAACTTTTTATACGTTTGNNGCATCACCAATCGAGGCGACATCTACGCCCATGAGTTTGAGTTTGGTACTCATGTCTGCGCCAGTAAATTGCTTGTCTGCGCCACCCAACAAATGCGTACAAGCAACATCGGCCATTTGATAACCCGGTGCAACTAGACCATAAATTTTGCCATCCCATAAAGCACACTCACCAATGGCATAAATATCGGCATTATTAGTACGACAAAAGTTATCAACCACTATACCGCCACGCGCACCCACAGTAATACCACTGGCGCGGGCAATATCATCACGCGGGCGAATCCCTGCGGAAAATAAAATCATGTCGGTTTCGAGGCTAGTACCGTCCGAAAACTTCATCGCATGACGGCAAGTTGCGCCATCTACAATTTCAACGGTATTACGTTCGGTATGAATGCCTACGCCTAAATCTGCAATTTTTTTGCGTAAAACTTTACCACCCATATCGTCAATTTGTACCGCCATTAAACGCGGTGCAAATTCAACAACATGAGTTTCTAAGCCTAAATCTTTTAAGGCTTTAGCCGCTTCTAAACCCAACAAGCCGCCACCAACCACCACACCTATTTTAGAGTTAAGCGCGTTGTCACGAATCGCGTGCAAGTCTTCGATGGTGCGATACACCAAACAGCCTTCGCGGTTATTACCTTGTACAGGAGGAACAAAAGGATAAGAGCCCGTTGCTAAAATGAGTTTGTCATAATGAATCACATCACCATTTTGGGTGGTAACGGTTTTTGCGGTGCTATCTATGTTTGTAGCGCGAGTATTTAGTTGTAAGCCGTAGCCCGTATTTTCAAAAAAGTCGTGTGGGGTAACGCTCAAGTCTTCGGCTGTTTTACCACTAAAAAAGGCAGACAATTGCACTCTATCATAAGCTGGACGTGGCTCTTCAGCCAATACAATCACTTCATGTGGAGCTGTTGCTTTCTTGGCAAGGGTTTCTAAAAACCGATGGCCTACCATACCGTGACCAATCATGACTATACGCATTTTTCTCTCCTGCCGCTAACAATTGCTGGCTTGCTAAACTTTAATACAATATTTAATACAAGAGTCATGCCAACATTGGAGCTTTTGTATTATTAAGACGCAAACGCCTTTGTTTGCAGGATTTATAGAGATGAGACAGCCGACATTGGCTTGTGATAAACGATCGAACACCTAATGCGTGGAGGTTTTTTTGATTTAGCCCTCACCCCAACCCTCTCCCAACGGGAGAGGGAGTCCTCTCACCCGTTGGGAGAGAGCTAGAGAGAGGGAAGAACAGCATAAAATGCTCAAAACTCAGACCAAAAAAGGCACACGCTCAAACGCCAATAACCCTCTAGTCTCTTATGCCGCTTGAATTTCCAAGAGTTTTTTTAATTCTGGCTGACAAGAGCCACAATTAGTTCCTGCTTTTAAACACTTGCCTATTTCGGCTACGCTACACAGCGTTTGTTTGTTAATGGTGCGTAAAATGGTTTTTTCGCCCACACCAAAACAAGCACAAATAATACGACCCACATCGGCATTAGGGTCAGCAGGCTTTCCTGACAATAAAGCACGACGACTTAGCTTATCTAAAGGCTGATTAAGTAAAGACATGAGCCAAGCGCGTGGCGGCAAAGCGGCTTCTGCACCCAAAAAAGCTAATGCCGTGAGTTTATCGGCTTGTAACCACGCATAACGCTGCACACCCAAACTCATGTCTTGATATTCCAAGCGTTCGCCTTGGGGTTGCTTTAAGCAAACACTTGCCCAATCCATCCAATCTAGGGGTTTTTGATGGTGTGCCAACTCATAACGCCAGCCATTTTCGATACGAATCGCCACCGAATAATCACACGTTGGCAGAGTTAATGGCTCTTTAGTTAATAAATAGCCATGCCATGCCGCCTCAAAACGCTTCACCGCAACGGGCGTATGTTTATTTTCGGGTTGACCCGAAATAGGGTCAACCACAGGATTAACCACTGCGCCAATACGAGCATGAGAACTTAAAACACCCGTCCAGTGCATAGGTACAAATACCGCACCTTGTTGTTGACCTTCATTTATTTGCGCTCTAACAATCACTTTGCCCCATTGAGATTGCACAACCACTAAATCACCTGCACTAATTTGCAATTTTTTTGCATCAATTGGGTGCAGTTCTGCAAACGGCTCACCAATATGTTGCAACAGTCTGGGCGTTAACCCTGTACGGGTCATGGTGTGCCATTGGTCACGAATACGGCCTGTATTTAATACAAAAGGATACGCTGTGCTTAGCACATTCACGGGTGCGCAATAACTTAATGGCACAAAACGCGCCAAACGGTTGGGCGTAAAAAATTGCCCTCTTGCAAATAATCGTGCTGTGCCTTGTGCTGACTTGCTTAATACAGGCCATTGAATCGGTTGCAGTGCATCGTATTCGGTTGGTGTTAAGTTGGCTAAACCACTAATATTAAAATCGCGCAAACCTGATGGCTCGTGGCTGTCATTTTCAAAGGCTGATAATGCTGCATGTTCGCTAAATACGTCACTGGCTGATTGATAGTCAAACCCACTAAAACCCATTGCTTGTGCGACTTGGCTTAACGCCCACCAATCAGGCTTTGCTTGTTCTGGCGCAGGCAAAAAGCCACGTTGCCGTGAAATACGACGCTCGGAGTTAGTGACTGTGCCATCTTTTTCACCCCACCCTAAACTGGGCAATAACACATCGGCTAAACGTGCGGTATCGGTATCGGCAATACAATCAGACACCACCACTAACTCACATTTTTGTAAGGCGGCACGTACTTTATCGGCATTAGGCAACGACACAACGGGGTTAGTGGCCATAATCCACACTGCTTTGATTTTGCCGTCATACATGGCATCAAACAAATCCACTGCCTTTAAACCTGATTTTTTGGCAATAACGGGCGACTGCCAAAAATCTTGTACCCGTTGACGATGAATCGGATTTTCGATGTCCATATGAGCCGCCAACATATTGGCTAAACCACCGACTTCACGGCCACCCATGGCATTGGGCTGACCTGTTAAAGAAAAGGGGGATGCACCCTCTTTGCCTACACGTCCTGTTGCCAAATGACAGTTAATAATGGCATTAACTTTGTCTGTGCCTGCACTGGATTGATTAACCCCCATCGAAAAACACGTCATAGTTTTGGGTGTTTGGCAAAACAAATCAAAAAAGCTATTTAAAGCCGACTCACTCACCCCAATACGTGCTGCCAACGTCGTCTCATCACCTATATCTTTATTGGCTTGCAAAAGAGTTTGTTCAAAATCAGTGGTATAGCTTTTAATGTACTGTTGGTCTAAGACATTTTTTTGAGCCAACTTCACCAATAAAGCATTAAACAACAAAACGTCTGTGCCTGCTTTAATGGGTAAATGCACATCGGCAATTTCGTTGGTCGCGGTTTCTCGTGGGTCAATAACCACGACTTTTAAACTAGGACGTTGTTCTTTTATGGCTTTAATGCGTTGAAACAAAATCGGATGACACCATGCTGTATTAGAACCCACCAACACCACTAAATCGGCATGATCAAAATCGTCATAACTGGCAGGCACGGTATCTGCGCCAAAAGCACGTTTATAACCTGCCACTGCCGATGACATACACAAACGTGAATTTGTGTCGATATTGGCTGTACCGATGTAACCTTTCATCAGTTTATTGGCCACATAATAATCTTCGGTGAGTAATTGCCCCGACACATAAAACGCCACCGACTCACGGCCATGCTTGGCAATAATTCCTTTAAAATCATCGGCTATTTTATTAATAGCACTCGGCCAAGACACCTCTTTACCATGAATCATCGGGTTTAATAAACGCCCTTCTAAACTTAATGTTTCTCCTAAAGACGAGCCTTTAGAACACAAACGCCCAAAATTGGCAGGATGCGCGGTGTCGCCTTGAATAGTAACAACTCGCTCATTTACATTAGCCACTGTTGCTTTAACACCACAGCCCACGCCACAATAAGCACAGGTTGTATTAACTGCTTTAATGTCACTTTCGACCATAGAAAGTGTATTTATTTGATTAGATTGCATCAGCCAACTCCTGCTTACCAAAGACTAAATCTGCACGCATTGCCGACACATCTTGCTGTTGCTTGATTAAATCAAAATACCAACTACCATCTTGAACATCACCAAACAATACTGCACCTACCAATTTATTCCCCTTAATAAACAGTCTTTTGTAAACACCAGATGTGGTATCTCTCAATACTAAGGCTTCGGCGTTTGCACCCGAAAAATCCCCTGCGGAAAACAAATTAACACCACTCACTTTTAAGGTAGTCGCTGTTGCTTTTTGAATATAACGGCCAATACCAAACTCGGCTAAATGGGTGGCACATACCGCCGCTTGTTCGTACAAAGGCGCAACCAAACCAAATAACGAGCCACGATGTTGCACACACTCACCCACCGCATAAATACATGGGTCATAGCTTTGCATGGTGTCATTGACCAAAATTGCTTTATCGACTTGCAAGCCAATTTGTTTGGCTAAAGCCACATTAGGACGAACGCCTACCGCCATAATGACTAAATCGGTAGCTAAATCCTCGCCATTTTTAAACGCAATATGGCTTAAATTTTGATCATCTTTAGCCACAATCTCTTTGGTCATCGCTCCCATTCTAAACTTCATGCCATTGGCTTCGAGCTGTGCTTGTAATAAGTGAGCCGCTTCACTATCTAACTGGCGATTCATTAAACAAGGAACATCGTGAATCACCGTCACATCAACACCACGTTTTAACAAACCATTGGCAGCCTCTAAACCTAATAAACCGCCACCAATTACCGCGACACGTTTTTTTTGTTGCGTCGCTAATAACATCGCTTCTACATCTTGAATATCTCTAAAACTCAAGACACAGGCATGATTATGATTAGGAATAGGAATAATAAACGGCACAGAACCCGTTGCTAACAACAAACGGTCATAGTCAAAACTCAACCCTGCATCGGTAATTACTTGCTTTTTTTTACGATTAACATCCACAACCATTTGGCCAACAACCAATACAATCCCTTGTTTTTTGTACCATTTTTGCGTATGCAGCACGATATCATCAAAGTGTTTTTCACCTGCTAATACAGGCGACAACATAATGCGGTTGTAATTGCCGTATGGCTCTTTACCAATCACCGTAATGTCATACATATCGGGTGCAATTTTTAATAACTCATCTACGGTACGCATACCCGCCATACCATTGCCAATTACTACCAATTTTAGCTTTTTCATATCAATCGTCTTTATAAAAGTCTGCATTTACAGACTAATAAGCAAGATATATGCCACATAAGCAAAAACTCATTTTTTCTCTATTATTTGGCTTTATGCCTGCATAGGTCTGGATTGAAGCTAATACTCTGATTTTTGAGTCTCACCTAAAGTAATTTAATGTTTGCGGTCTATTTTAAGCACGCACCACAAACACCCACTGCGCCACAAAAAGACATAAAGCGCACCACAAACAATCAAAGCAGGTATTTAGCCTTTATTTATAAGAGTGAGTCATAGCAAGCCCTCAAAACGATTGGCACGACCATTGCATGATTTTAACTATTGATTTAACGCAACGGCGCGTTTCATCCCTGTTTTAAACATATATAGGGCTTTTTATAAGTCCTAAAATCACCGTTGCGAGGTAAATTGTATGGCGTTAAAAACTATTCCGCTTTTTAAGTGGAGCGAACCTAGAATCAGAACCTTGCATTACACATGGTTTGCCTTTTTTATTACTTTTTTAATTTGGTTTGCCCATGCGCCTTTAATGCCTATATTAAAAACTTACTTTGATTTAAGCCCCGAGCAAGTTAAAGCAATTTTGATGCTTAACGTGGCCATTACCATTCCTGCTCGAATTGTAATTGGCGTATTAGTTGATAAGTTTGGCCCGCGTAAAAGTTATAGCTTTTTATTAGCCATTAGCGGTGTACTGTGTTTAGTGTTTGCTGCGGCACAGTCTTTTGAATGGTTGGCTATTTCGCGCTTTTTACTTGGTTTTGTGGGTGCAGGCTTTGTGATTGGTATTCGTTTAGTCAGCGAATGGTTTCCTGCGCGTGAAGTGGGTATTGCCGAAGGTGTATATGGTGGCTGGGGCAACTTTGGTGCTGCTGTTGCTAGTATGAGTATGCCTGTACTCGCTCTGGCGTTTGGTGGTGATGACGGCTGGCGTTATGCGATTGCCTCGACAGGCATTATTGCTATTATTTACAGTGTGTTTTTTTACCGTGGTGTACGTGATACCCCCGAAGGCTCAACCTATTTTAAACCTCAAAAAGCAGGCGGCCTAGAAGTGACGAGCAAAGGCGACTTTATTTTTTACGCCTTAATGAATGTGCCACTATATTTAGCCTTGGTGTTATTAGCATGGCGTTTGTCACCTGCTGGCTTAAATTTACTGTCGGCTACTAATACTTATATTGCTTACGCGGTGATTGCAGGTTTAGCGGTCTATCAATGGATTAAAATTTGGTATGTCAACAAGCATTTGTTTGATAAAAACCACCCTGCCGCACCTAGCTACAAATTTAAACAAGTGGCTATTTTAAATATTGCATATATGGCTTGTTTTGGCTCTGAGCTGGCCGTTGTCTCGATGTTGCCATTGTTTTTTATGAATACTTTTAGCATTAGCCCTGTTTATGCAGGCATGACCGCAGGTTGTTTTGCCATCATGAATTTGTTTGCCCGTCCCGGTGGTGGTTTGTTTTCGGATGCCTATGGTCGCCGTAAAATGTTAATGATTTGCTTGATTGGCCAAACGGTGGGTTATGGCTTAATGGCTCAAATGAATGGTGAATGGTCATTAATGATTGCCGTTGCTACGGTATTGGCTACGTCTATTTTTGTACAAGGGGCGTGTGGTGCGGTGTATTCGATTGTGCCGTTAATTCAACGCCGCATGACAGGTCAAATTGCAGGCATGGCGGGCGCATACGGTAATGTGGGTGGTGTTACCTTCTTAACTGTTTTAAGTTTTGTGAGCCCATCTGCCTTCTTTTATGTATTAGCAGGTACGTCTATTGTGGCATTTTTAGGGGCGTTATATTTAGATGAACCTAAAGGCCACATGGTCGAAAAAGACGAACACGGCAATGTACATTTGATTGCGGTAGAGTAAGTTAAATTTCCCTCCCCTAATTTAGGGGAGGGTTTAGGGTGGGGTTTATTTTAATGGCACTCCCCCTCCCAACCTCCCCCTTATCAGGTGGAGGAGCTAATCATCAACAATGTCATCGCTATCTGCCAAATAGCAGACGTGTAATCAGAGACTCGGCATGACACACAGCCTCAAAATTAATGCCGCACAAATTTCTCATATTGGCCCTAAAACAACCAATGACGATGCGGTCGGGGTTCATTTACCACAAGGACATGGCTTATCGAGCCACACGGTAGCTGCCGCCATTGCCGATGGGTTAAGCAGTGCCGAAGGTGGCCGTATTGCTGCCGAAACTAGCGTCACTAATTTTTTAAGTGATTTTTTTGCCACGCCTGTGAGTTGGTCAGTAAAAACCGCAGGCTTAAAGGTGCTAGCTGCTCTTAATCGTTGGCTACATGGGCAAGGCCAACATTATCACCATCATCATCAAGGTTATTTAACCACCTTTACCGCACTGATTATTCGAGGCTCTACAGGCCATGCGTTTCATGTTGGCGATAGCCGTTTATGGCGACTACGTGACGATGATTGGGAATGCCTTACCAAAGACCATGCCTTAATTACCCGACATGGCAACCAATTAACACGTGCTTTGGGCATGGATTGGCGTGTTGATGTGGACTATATTGAGTTTGACGTACAAATTGGCGATATTTATTTATTAAGCACCGATGGCATTCATCAGTTTATTCCAAACAAAGAACTCAAAGCCATTATTGGCACACGTAGCGAAACTCTAGAAGCACGATGTGAAGAATTATTAGCCTGTGCCGAAAGNNAACGAATTACAACTGCATCAACTGCCGCCATTACCGCCCGAATTGCATATTGGCGACTGTCTTGATGATTATCTCATTGAGGCCGAAATTCAAATTAATGCACGCAGTCATGTTTATCGTGTCAAAGACAAACGCGACAACAACATTTATTTATTAAAAACGCCCTCACCCAATTTAGCCGACGACATTGATGCCCTACAGGCCTTTTTACGTGAAGAATGGATAGGCCAACGCTTTCATCATCCAGACATTGTTAAAACCTATACACCCACGCGCCCACATCGTTATTTATATTTAATTCAAGAGTATTTAGAAGGCCAAAGCCTACGCACTTGGCGCAAAAAAAACCCGAATGCGCCCGTGCAAACACTGATTAATTTTGCCAAACCTGCCATTAAAGCCCTACGCGCCTTACATCGCCGCGAAACTTTACACCAAGACGTAAAACCCGATAATTTATTTTTAACCGAGTCAGGCCAACTCAAACTGATTGATTTTGGCAGTGCTACCGTGGGCAGTTTAAGCGAGAGTTTAAGCCTGCGTGCAGGCGCAGCCGAATATGCCGCCCCCGAATANNGCCGTGCCGACCAATTTAGTTTGGCAGTCACTTTGTACGAGCTATTAACAGGCCATTATCCCTACGGCGAACATTACAAAGACGCAAAAAAAACCAGTGATTTTCGTAAATTACATTACACCAGTGCTTGTATTTATAATCCACATATTCCTTTATGGGTCGATGCCGCACTTGCCCAAGCGTTAAGCCTTAACCCTGAGCATCGTTATAGCGAATTAAGCGAGCTTTTAATTGATTTAGAACGCCCTAATCCGCACTTGAGTTTAAAAAGCAAACCGTGGATTGAGCAAAATCCTGTGTTATTTTGGCAAGTATTGAGTTGTTTATTGTTTATTGCCAACATGATTTTACTATGGCTATGGTTAAAGCCTTAACCCAAAAAACAGCCTTGTATTATTTTTTGTCAAGCAAGTTATACAAAGTTTAGCCTAAGACAATGTTACTATTTGGCATCGCCTTTGGTTTGGGTCACAAAAGTTTTTTATACTTTTATTTACACCATGCCAATATTTTTAATTTTGTTACAGGCTCTTGTGTTATGTCTCGTTTTTCTACTGTACTCGCTTTTAGTGCGGCACTGCTTGCCCCTATCGC
>DDBM01000123.1 GCA_002333125.1 Moraxellaceae bacterium UBA2032
ACCAAGGAATATCAAAATTAAGGGCGGGCCAAACTAATTGGGCGGCAATAAATACCCCCACGCTCATGCCCACAATTCCCCAAATCACTGACATGATGGAAAATTGTCGAACGACTCCCATTTCGTATGCAATTGGTGTGTTACTGGTGTTGTGGCTGTGACTCATGCATTGCTCCTTAAACCACAAGGTTAATAGGGGAATTATTCTAATTTTAAGCTCCAGAATCATCTTCGGCTAATGTACAAAAAATATACATTTTATGGGAAGTTGATATATGTCATTTAATAAGCGTATTTTTAATGACAAAATATGTTTATTAACAGTGATAGGATTTTTTTGCTATGAAGTCATACAAAAAAGGCAGACTGCCGCGGAGCAGTGCATTATATTGATGCCTTAACATCCATAAAAACAACCATCACGCTAGTCCCAAAGCGAAGCTGACCATGAAGCTCTTTACAAGAAACATCTCCAACTGGCCGCTATTCTATGGGTTTTTTAGGATTTCTGCATCGTTATTGTGGCTTTATTGTGTATTTTAAATGCGTTAATGACTAAAAAAACAAAAAAATGTGACCTTTGGGTGGTTGCCAACCGAGCAAACAATCGGTTACGGTACGGGAACTTAATAACCCCCTAATTTTGTGGAGCAAGAAATGACAAGTTTTTTATCTGATGCATGGTTTGATAAAGTTGCCGAATTAACTGCCGCTGCTGGCGACTTAAATTTGCCTCCTGCATTGGCTGGTATTGTGTTAAACATGATTGTGACTGGCACTGAAAGTGGCAATGTAGAAATGGCCATTAACGGTGGTAAGTTAGAAAAAGGTTTAAATCCTGCAGCAAGCACAAAATTGACTTTAGATATTCCTGTACTAAAAAAAGTCTTTTTAGAGTTTGACATGAATGCCGCTATGCAAGCCTTTATGAGTGGTCAAATTAAAGCCGAAGGCGATATGACTAAACTTATGGCCTTGCAAACAGCACGTCCAAGTGCCGAACAAAAAGCATTGTTTCAACAAGTTTTAGCGATTGCTTAAACCTTAAAACGTGTTTTAAAAAAGAGATGCTTATAGCGTCTCTTTTTTTTGTCTAAAAAAATATCACTAAGCACTGTAACAAATTCACTAAGCACACATCTAAATTGTAGTGCGATACTCAAGTCGCATATTTTGTTAACAAACACGGCTCAATTTTTAAACTTATATTTGAATCGTGACATTTATTATTTTGGAGAAAAACATGAAATTATCCTCTTTAACACCAGTAGCTGCTGTGTTAGCTGTTTCTTTATCGGCTGTAGCTCATGCCGAAACTAGCAATCCTTTTATGGCCAAGCCGTTGTCAACGATAGTTGTTGCAGCTAATGACCATGAAGGTAAATGCGGTGCTATGAACAAAGAAGAAGGCGCAAAAGAAGGTAAGTGTGGCGGAAAAATGAGAGCAGGTGAAGGCAAAATGATGGATGCTGACACCAATAAGGACGGCAAAATTTCTAAAGCAGAATTTATGGCTAAACATGAAGCCATGTTTACCGCAGCTGACACCAACAAAGATGGCATGTTAGATGATAAAGAACATCAAGCAATGCACGGTAAAATGGCCAAAGAAGGCAAATGCGGCGAAGGCAAATGTGGTGCAAAAATGAAATCACATAAATAATATCACGTAGTTTGTTAACAAAAGGCTTAGCTTGTCTTATAAGCTAAGCCTTTTGTATTTATAGGAGAGGAGGAATGAGTCAACCCTTATTACATGGCGCAGGTTTAGGTGCGCGACGTAGTTTTATGTCCGAATTGTTAAGCAAAGAAGATATCTTAAGGTTGCCTGATTTTTTTGAAGTCGCCCCCGAAAACTGGATAGGCATGGGCGGACGTTATGCCAAACAACTTCGTGCTTATTCCGAACGATTTTCCATGGTTGCTCATGGTTTATCTTTATCTATTGGTGGTTTAAAACCTTTAGACGCTGATTTTTTATTAGCACTCAAAAAATTTATTAATACCCATCATATTCAATGTTATTCCGAACATTTAAGTTATACAGGTGACGCAGGGCATTTGTATGATTTATTGCCGATTCCTTTCACCGAAGAAGCCATAAATCATGTAGCGCAGCGAGTGATGCAAGTACAAGATACTTTAGGTCAACGGATTGCCTTAGAAAACGTATCTTATTATGCCGCACCGTGTCAGGATTTAAATGAATTAGAGTTTTTATTGGCGGTGTTAAATAAAGCCGATTGTGACTTAATGCTTGATGTAAATAATGTTTTTGTGAATAGCATTAATCATCGTTTTGACCCCTATCAGTTTATTAGTGCCTTGCCCAAAGAGCGTATGCGTTATTTGCATATTGCAGGTCATTATGTAGAAGCAGAGGATTTACGCATCGACACCCATGGTGATGCTATTTGTGATGATGTATGGCAATTATTAGCGCATACCTATCAACAACATGGTGTATTAGCTACTTTATTAGAGCGAGATTTTAATATTCCTCCTTTAAATGAATTGTTGGCCGAAGTACAACAAATTCGTCATTATCAGGAGCAAGCTTATGTCTGATTTTGTCACCTTACAGCAACAATGGACAGCATGGTTACGTCAACCTGATTCTGCGCCTATGCCAAACGTCGAAGAAAGACGTTTAAAAATTTATCGAGAGTTATTTTTTAATAACGTCAGTAGTTTTGTAGAAAATACCTTTCCTATTGTTAAACAGCATTTGCCAGCCTCTGACTGGGACTTGTTACTCAAAAACTTTTTTGCCCTACATTATTGCCAAAGTCCTTATTTTCACGAAATTTCGTCTGAGTTTTTGCAGTTTTTGGCCACTCAGCACGAGCTATTAGCTAGTTATCCGTGGCTCACCGAATTAGCCCATTTTGAATGGATAGAATTAGCCGCCGAAATATTCGATGATGCGTGGCCGCAGTTTATAGCAGGAGATTTTTGGCATAACATTCCTGTGATGAGTCCGTTTGCTTGGCCTTTAGTGTATCAATGGCCTGTACAACGTTTTGCCCAAAGTAAACAACCCTTTAATCGCGAAGTGAGTTGTTTGATATTGCATCGTAATCAAGATGAGCAAGTACAAATTATTGAAAGTAATGCACTGACTTTACATTTATTACAAAAGTTACAGGCTAATCATAAGCAAACAGGTAAAGAGCTATTTATTGACTTAGCACAAGAGCTTAATACCGAGCCAGCGTCGTTTTGTATTGCAGGTCAAAGCATGATAGATACTTTTGTAAAAGCTGATATCTTGTTGGGTGTACGTTAATTTGACAAGTTGACGTGTTATTTTGCCTTTAATTGTAATAAACAGCATGATATTGATTCTTTTTATGGTAAATCTTGCTTAAAATGAACTCACAATTAATAACGATAGAGCAGAGGGTATGTTTCCCCATTTAGTCACCGCACGTATATTATTATTTAGCACTGTTGCATTGTCTTGTACCGTCTATTCGGCCGAAAACAGTGACCCATGGGAAAAAACCAACCGTAAAATCTATACTTTTAATAAAAGACTCGATACTTATGCCTTAAAGCCGATTGCTAAAGGTTATAGGGCTATTACACCACTGCCTGTTGATGACAGTATCACGCGTTTTTTTGATAACTTAAAAGAGCCTTTAGTAGCTATTAATAATGGTTTGCAAGGTAAAGGTGCTCAAGCAGCAAATGATGTAGGACGATTTGTGGTTAACACTGTCACTTCTTTAGGTTTTTTTGATGTGGCAAATAAAATGGGCTTGAGTCGTCATCAAGAAGATTTTGGTCAAACTTTTGGTAAATGGGGCGCACCATCGGGCGCATATATTATGTTGCCATTTTTAGGCCCTAGCACGGTACGTGATGCGTTAGCTAAACCTTTAGATGCATTAACTAATCCGCGTAATGCCATTGATGATGCAGCAGTGAATGTTGCCGTGTTTAGCTTAGAGATAGTCGATACCCGTGCCGATATTATTCCTGTCG
>DDBM01000195.1 GCA_002333125.1 Moraxellaceae bacterium UBA2032
ACATTTCGCTACAGCCATATAAACCATCAACAAAGGGGTTGATATTTAAAGTTTTAGGCAACGGGAGATTATGATTAAGACGTTTAATCATATTTTGATAGGTGCTGTTATCTTGGTCGCGCAAAATTAAACTATGCACAATGGCATCACCCAACGAGCCAATGCCAATTTGCAGTGTGCCGCCATCTTGAACTAAAGAGCTGGCGTGTAAGCCAATCGCATAATCACTTAGAGTGACTTTCATATTAGGGGTAGAAAACAGGGTGTGTGTGCCTGTAGGGTCGTCAATAATAATATCAAACTGCTCGGCAGAGACTTCGGCATCATTAGGCATAAACGGTAATTTATAGTTAATCACCCCAACGGCAAAAATGCGTTCGCCTGCATCACGGCGTGGTTGTACTAATTCTAATAAATCTTCACTTAAATCAGGGTTACAAGACAAACTATAACGGCGTGTGCCATCGGCTTCGTCACGCACCGCAATAGATTGGCAAATGACGTTAACGCCATTTGCAGCCATGTCACGCGCAATATGGGTGTAGTTGCTATTAATATAGTTTTGTTGTGCCGCAGAGTTATTAAGCCAGTCACCAGACTTTAAAAAGAATTCGTTTACGCTAATGTTGTTGGGTACTTTTTTGGCTTTGAGGTCTTTAACGTAATCTAAATCGGGATAGTCGCCAAAAACACGCTCTACAAATGGGTTTAAAAAACGTGCTTCGAGGTCGCTAGTAGCCGTAGGTTTAACTAAAGATAAGGCACTAAAAATATGTAAGCAACGCTCTGGTGCATTGCTAATACGTTGATACATGGCATTAATAAAGGTGTTGGGTTTACCTAAGCCTAAAGGCGAACCTAAACGAATATCGCCCTCTATTTTGTTGATAATATCCGAGACAGCTTGCTCGATAGAGTTGTAAAATTTAACGGGCATATAAAAACACTCCTAGAGTATAAGTTTGGGTTATTGAGAAATTTATTTTTAGAGGCTGTTGACGTTTGAGTTAACTGCCTATTTTGGCTAAAATTTGAGCATATTATGCTATTCTTCCCTCACTCTAGCTCTCTCCCAACGGGAGAGAGAACTCCCTCTCCCGTTGGGAGAGGGTTGGGGTGAGGGCTAAATTAAAACGTCAACAGACCATAGCAAAAACTCTTAATTTTTGTAAGGTTAATATCTTTTAGCATACGCCAATCGCTTGTTTTGGCAAGAGAGTTTTGATGATACAACAGATTTTGGTGACTACTATTGAGCTGCCATTAAGCTGTAGATTGGGCTGTGCCGCGTGTTGTATTGCACCGTCAATTTCGTCGCCTATTCCTAATATGCCATTAGGTAAACCTGCGGGGGTACGTTGTGTACAGTTAGACGAAGCAGGCTTGTGTAAAATTTTTGCTTTGCCAAGCCGCCCCAAAGTGTGTGGTAGTTTGCAGCCTAGTTTGAGTATGTGTGGCCAAAATCGTGAGCAAGCAATGGTTTATTTGAGCGAGTTGGAGCAGTTGACGAGTTAAACAGTTCAGGACTTACGCATTGCACCGCAATTAGCGCGTTTTGTGAACATAAAATCGTTGAAATGCGAACAAATAAGAGATAACCGCGTAAGTCCTAAGTTAAGCCTGTATGAAGCATCGCGTAATACAGGAATGACCACAGGCTAAAGCTAAGCACTATGCTTATCTACAATCAAACTCGTCACCATATCACCCTCAACATTAACAGCCGTGCGTACCGTATCTAACAAACGGTCTATAGGTAACAAAATCGCCACCGCCTCCGCAGGCAAACCCACCGACTGTAATACCATCACCATTGTCACCATGCCCGCACTAGGAATACCGGGTGCGCCAATAGAAGCCAACATCACCGTGACACAAATAATTAATTGTTGGCCAAGACTGAGGTCTAAACCTACTAAATTAGCCACAAATAACGCGGCAGCAGCTTCGTAAAGTGCGGTGCCGTCCATATTTAATTGTGCCCCTAATGGCACTACAAAACCCGATACTTTAGGGCTAACTTTTAAGTCTTGCTGTAAGCAATTTAAGGTAATAGGCAGGGTGGCGGCACTGGAGCTGGTAGCAAAGGCAGTTAGTAAGGCAGGTCGCGCACCACGCCAAAATTGTAACGGTGAGACCCGCGTAAACAGCCACAAAAATAGCGGCAACGTGACCAAACCATGAAACAGCGTCGTGCCTGTCACTACCGCCATAAATTGAGCCAAAGTACCTAATAATGCTGAGTTTTCGGCAACCACTAATTTAAGTAATAACGCCATAATACCAAAGGGTGCAAGCTGCATAATCCAGCCCACTAACTGCATACAAAGCGCAAAGCCTTCGTTAAATAAAGCGTGTAATTTAGGATAGGCTTCACCTTTGACCGCTAAAGCTACGCCAATAAACAAGGCAAACACCACTACCGCCAAAATATTACCCTGAGATAACGCCGTAAAAGGATTAACAAACACATTTTTGACCAGACTTTGCAAAAATTCGCCTGTGCTAAGTTGCGAGGCTTCAAAACCTTGCAAATTAGCTTCAAACAAATGCAGCGATAAGCCTTTGCCTGTTTCAAACAAATGAGCCGCGCCTAAGCCTAAAATAATGGCTAAACTGGTGGTGAAAGCAAAACACAATAAGGTAATTTGCCAAACACGATGCATTTGTTGATGGGCGCGTAAATTAGCCACCCCCACCACAATCGAGCAAAAGACTAATGGAATAAGCACCATTTTGAGTAAGCCAATAAACAGCGAACCCACTAAACCCGCGCTATACAAAATAGCCTCATTAAGTGCGGTGTTGGGCGCGTAGTAACGTAAGATAGAGCCTAATATCAGCCCTAAAAAAGCACCTAAAAAAATACGGCTATTTAATGACATGGTAATGCCTTTTAACTAAAACAAGATGTTTACAGCACAGTCAGTGCTAAGGTCTAGTATGTGTTTTCTATTGTCATTCCCTAACGAAGCATACTCAGTTAAAATATGGTCTTTATTTGTTCAGAGTCAGGCATGATTAAATTTTTGCAACGCCGTAAATTAACGGTGATTTTATGCCTACTGTTAAGTGTTTCTTTTTTGACGGTCTCTTTAATTAGTTATTATGCCTCTAAAAATGCGATTCATTTGGCTTTAGTCGAAAAAGAGTTACCGTTAACCTCTAATGCGATTTATGCCGAGCTACAAAAAGACTTAGTACGACCCTTTTTTATTTCATCCATGATGGCCAGTAATACCTTTTTACATGATTGGGTGGCTGCTGGCGAACAACATCCCGAACTAATTAGCCGTTATTTACAAGAAACAAAAGAAACTTATCAGGTCTTTACCAGTTTTTTTGTGTCCGATAAAACCCAAAATTATTACTATCCTAAAGGTATTTTAAAAACAGTCTCGCCCACAGATAAAGCCGATAAATGGTTTTATCGGGTGCGTGATTTAAAAGACCCTTACGAAATTAACATTGATTACGACCAAGCCCACGATAACACCTTAACCATTTTTATGAATTTTAGAGTGTTTAACCAGCAAAAAGAGTATTTAGGCGCAACAGGTGTGGGCTTGAGTATGACGCGTTTGTATCAGTTATTGAGTCATTATGAGCGTGAGTATCAAAAAAATATTTATTTGGTTGATAGTACAGGACGCATTCGTCTAACAGGCAATAATCGTTTGCACTATAATCGCTCTATTTTACAAATAGAAGGCTTAAAAGATATTGCCGATGATATTTTGTCGCGTAAAAAACAAGATTTTCAGTATAGCGTTAAAGCGGAGCATTATTTGCTTCATGTGCAATATATGCCCGAAGTACGTTTGTTTTTATTTGTAGAAACCGAAGAAAACAAAGCCATTGCCGATGTGCGTCATGCTTTATATCTTAACTTAATTGTTTTTGTGTTGGTTGTTTTGGCCACGATTGTATTAACCAATATGATGGTGAGTTTTTATCAAAAAAAATTAGCAGTCATGGCTACGATTGACCACTTAACCCAATTAATGAACCGTCAAGCCTTTGAAATGTTTAGCCTTAATATGTTAGCTGATAGCAGGCGTTCGCATACCTCTTTAGCGGTGATGATGATAGATATTGACCATTTTAAAAAAGTAAATGATACCTATGGTCATGCTGCAGGCGATAAAGTTTTACAAGAAGTAGCGGCTATTTTAAAAAATACCGTACGCGAAGCAGATTTGGTGTGTCGTTGGGGTGGCGAAGAATTTGTGGTTTTTTTACACAAATGTGCAGTAGCCGATGCAGAGCGTATTGCCGAACAATTGCGTAGTAAAGTCGCTGCACAGTTATATGAGTACGAGTTATACCATTTGAATGTGACGCTAAGTATAGGTATTGCAAGCTATCGCCATGATGAAGGCTTGCAAGAGGTGATGGCACGCGCTGATGGGGCGTTGTATCTTGCTAAAGACACGGGACGTAATAGGGTGGTGGCGCGGGGTTAGGGGCTGATATTTAGCCCTCACCCCAATCCTCTCCCGAAGGGCGAGAGCTAGAGTGAGGGAAGAATAGCATGTATGCTCAAATTTTAGTCGAAACAGACACGCGCTCAAACGTTCTACTAACCGCCTGCAATCTCGTAGGCTTCGAGTGCTTGTAAATAAGCCACTTCAACCTCAGCTAACTCGGCATCGACTTTGCTTTTTTCGGCTAACAGCTTTTTGAGTTTATCTTTGTTAGTGTCTTGATAAATACTCATATCTTCAAGTTGATGCGCCAGTTTAGCTTGTTGTTCGGTTAAACGGGCAAACTTTGCTTCGAGCTTTTCGGCTTGTTGTTTGAGAGGGCGTAAAATATGTAAATTATCACCTACAGGCTTGGTTTCTTGACGTTCTTGGCGTTTTTCTTCACGGGTGGCGCTGCTTTCTACTTTAACATCTTGTTTGGCACGCCACTCTTTAAGCCATGCGGCATAATCGACTAATGAGCCGCCAAAAATATCAATTTTTCCATCGGCAACCAACATAAACTCGTCGCAACAACTGCCTAATAATTGTCTATCGTGCGACACCACAATTAACGCGCCCGTAAAGGCTTGTAAGGCCATACTTAAAGCATGAC
The DNA here is from genome assembly GCA_002333125.1 of Moraxellaceae bacterium UBA2032. Classification (GTDB taxonomy): domain Bacteria; phylum Pseudomonadota; class Gammaproteobacteria; order Pseudomonadales; family Moraxellaceae; genus Agitococcus. The sequence continues at coordinate 5,083 of DDBM01000195.1, forward strand.
GCATTTCGAGGTCTAAATGGTTAGTTGGTTCATCTAAAACCAATACATTAGGGCGTTGCCAAACAATCAACGCCAACGCTAACCGGGCTTTTTCGCCACCCGAAAAGTTTTCTACCGTGGTAGTTACACGATCGCCATTAAAACCAAAACTGCCTAAAAATTTACGCAATTCGAGTTCGCCTGTACGCGAAGCAATACGGGTCAAAGCCAATAAGGGACTGGCTTGCATATCTAAATGGTCAACTTGATGTTGAGCAAAATAACCAATCAGTAAATGCTCGCTGGCCACGCGCTCACCTGCCAACAAGGGCAACTCACCCACAAAAGTTTTAATTAAGGTCGATTTACCTGCACCATTAGGCCCTAATAAACCAATACGGCTTTCGGGTGTGATGTTGAGGTTGATGTTATTAACGATGATTTTGCTGCCATAACCTGCATTTACTTC